>JANLTL010000516.1:0-5722 GCA_031362905.1 Burkholderiales bacterium
GGCCTTGACCCAAACTACGGAGCCGGTTGTGCGTTTACGGTTCACATCAAGCGGAAAGCGCTCTAGCCGCCCATGAAAGGACTCCCATGCAGCTCAAGGGAAAAACGGCGATCGTGACCGGCTCCACGTCCGGCATCGGCCTCGGCATCGCGAGCGCGCTTGCGGCGCAAGGCGCCAACATCATGCTCAACGGATTTGGTGACGCCGCGCAGATTGAAGCAGTCAAAAAGGAAATCACCATGCTCGGCGTCAAGGTTGGCTATCACGGCGCTGACATGAGCCGGCCGCGCGAGATTGCAGACCTCATCAAAGCCACACAAGAGCAGTTCGGTGCGCTGGACATTCTGGTCAACAACGCCGGCATTCAGCATGTGGCACCGGTCGAGACTTTTCCTGATGAGCGCTGGGACGCCGTGATCGCCATCAACCTGTCGTCGAGTTTTCATACCATCAAGCACGCGCTGCCGCTGATGAAAACGCGCGGCTGGGGCCGCATCATCAATATCGCTTCGGCCCATGGTTTGGTTGCGTCGGTACAAAAGGTGGCCTATGTTGCGGCCAAGCACGGTATCGTCGGGCTCACCAAAACCATTGCGCTCGAAACCGCCAACACCGGCGTCACCTGCAATGCGATTTGCCCGGGCTGGGTGCTCACCGCGCTGGTGCAAAAACAGATTGATGCGCGTGCCGCCGCTGCAGGGCAAACTGATGCGCAGGCAAAAATTGCTCTGGTCTCGGAAAAGCAACCCGACCACGAATTCGTCACGCCCGAAGATCTTGGCGCGCTCGCCGTGTTCCTGTGCAGCGACGCCGGGCGTGTGATTCGAGGTGCATCCTATGTGATGGATGGCGGCTGGACTGCGCAGTAGCGCAGACGGCATCCGTCTCGACGCTCGCGCTCGCCTCAACGTGCGCTGGTGGAACGCTTTTCTGTGACAGCTTGGCGGCGCAGCGCGGCCAGGCCGTCACGAGTTCACATTCCCAACAACATCTGGTTCATGCGCTTGACAAACCCGGCCGGGTCTTCGAGCGTGCCGCCTTCGGCGAGCAGGGCCTGATCAAACAACAGGCTGACCCAGTCGGCAAAGCGCGTCTCTTCGTATTTGAGCTTTTGCACCAGCGGATGCTTGGGGTTGACTTCGAGAATCGGCTTGGTAGCGGGCGCGTTTTGGCCAGCCGCCTTGAGCATGCGAGACAGGTGCGCGCTCATCTCCTGCTCATCGGCCACCAAACACGCGGGCGAGTCGGTGAGGCGGTGCGTGAGGCGTACGTCCTTGACCTTGTCGCCCAATGCCTCCTGGATCTTCTTGAGCAAGTCCTTGTATTCGCCCTCGGCCGATTCCTTCTCCTTCTTGTCGGCTTCGTCTTCGAGCTTGCCCAGATCCAGACCGCCTTTGGCGACCGAGACCAGTGGCTTACTGCCGAACTCGGTGAGGTTGGACACCACCCATTCGTCCACCCGGTCTGACAGCAACAGCACTTCGATGCCCTTCTTGCGGAATACTTCAAGGTGCGGGCTGTTCTTCGCGCCGAGGAAAGTCTCGGCGGTGACATAGTAAATCTTGTCCTGGCCTTCCTTCATGCGGCCCACGTAGCCGGCCAGGGTCACCGTCTGGTCGGCGGTGTCGGCTTTGGTGGAAGCGAAGCGCAACAGCTTGGCAATGCGCTCCTTGTTGGCGAAGTCTTCGCCCACGCCTTCCTTGAGCACTGCGCCAAATTCTTTCCAGAAGGTCGCGTACTTGGCCTTTTGCTTTTCGTCTTCGCTGCTGACGGCGGCTTCGGCCATTTCTTCGAGCGCCGACAACACACGCTTGGTACAGCCCTCGCGAATCGCCTTGACATCGCGCGACTCCTGCAAGATTTCGCGCGAGACATTGAGCGGCAGGTCGTTCGAATCAATCACACCCTTGATGAAGCGCAGATACTTGGGCATCAACTGCTCGGCGTCGTCCATGATGAAGACGCGGCGCACGTAGAGCTTGATGCCGTGCTTGCGCTCGCGATCCCACAGGTCGAACGGCGCGCGTGAGGGAATGTAGAGCAGTTGGGTGTATTCCTGACGGCCTTCGACGCGGTTGTGGGTATGGGCCAGCGGCGCCTCAAAGTCGTGCCCGACATGTTTGTAGAACTCGTGATATTGCTCTTCGGTAATGTCGTTCTTAGGCCGCGTCCACAGCGCCTTGGCCTGGTTGACGGTTTCTTCCTCGTCCTTGACCACCATTTCGTTCTTGTCCTTGTCCCACTCTTCCTTTTTCATCAACACCGGGATGGTGATGTGGTCGGAATACTTGGTGAGGATGGACTTGAGCTTCCAGCTCGACAGAAAGTCGTCTTCACCCTCGCGCAGGGTGAGGATCACGTCGGTGCCACGCCCGCCACGTTCGGCTGTTTCAATCGTGAAATCCCCTTCGCCGCCGGACTCCCAGCGCACCGCGTCGGTGTCGCCCGCGCGGCGCGTCACCACGGTGAGTTTTTGCGCGACGATGAAGCCCGAGTAAAAACCGACACCGAACTGGCCGATCAGATTGGCGTCCTTGGCCTGATCGCCCGAGAGTTTGGAAAAAAACTCGCGCGTACCTGACTTGGCGATGGTGCCGAGGTTGGAAATGACTTCGGCGCGATTCATGCCGATACCGTTGTCGGAAATGGTGATGGTGCGTGCGGCCTTGTCGTAAGCCACCCGGATTTTCAGTTCGGTATCGCCGCCGTACAGGGCATCGTTGTTGAGCGCTTCAAAGCGCAGCTTGTCACAGGCGTCGGATGCATTCGAGATCAGCTCGCGCAGGAAAATTTCCTTGTTCGAATACAAGGAATGGATCATCAGGTGCAAAAGCTGCTTGACCTCCGCCTGAAAATGCAGGTTCTCCTTGTCGCCCTCTTTCACTGCTTGCGCTTGTTCACTCATGACGCTCTCCAATTGATGTTGATTCTGCAATTCCGCTGGCGCGACTCCGGGTGGATTTCGGTCCGACCTGGGTGACGCGATTTCAGGCCGCCATGGTGCCGGGTGAAACGGTACCGCCTCACCCAGTCCCAGCCCGAACGCCAGGTTCGCGCGGCATATGGCGTCTCCGGAGCGCTATTTCAACCCCCATCGATCCCGGTTTTTGAGCCGGGTGACATAAAATTGCCACAGCACCAGTCCACTACCCTATGCGCCTCCCTGCTCCCTCCCTGTTCGCGGCCCTCCTCGCCTTGCTCGGCTTGCTGCCCGCCGCACCCGCGGTCGCGCAGCAGATCGTCACCGTGGTCACTTCCTTCCCCAAGGAATTGACCGATGCCTACAAAAAAGCGTTCGAGGCAAAGCATCCGGGTACGCGCGTCGAGATGCTGTCCAAGAACACCACGGCAGGCATTGCCTTCGTGCGTGAACTCAACCCCGGCAGCCGGCCCGACGTGTTCTGGGCCTCGGCACCCGATGCCTTCGAAGTGCTGGCCAAAGACGGCCTGTTGACCAAATACGACGGCGCCAACAAAGCAGTGCCGGCCAAGATAGGTGCTTACCCGATCAACGACCCCGAAGGTTTTTTCTACGGGCAAGCATTGGCCGGCTATGGCCTGATGTGGAATACCCGCTACCTCAAGGCGCACAAGCTCGCCGCGCCAGCGCAATGGGCCGACCTCGTCAAGCCCGCGTATTTCGGCCATGTCGCCACCTCCTCACCCTCACGTTCGGGCACCACGCACCTTACGGTGGAAACCATCTTGCAAGGCGAGGGCTGGGTCAAGGGCTGGGCGCAACTGCTGCAGATCGCGGGCAACAGCGCAGCCATCACCGAGCGCAGCTTCGGCGTGCCCGATGGAGTGTCCAGCGGGCAATATGGCATCGGTCTGGTGATCGATTTTTTCGGACTCGCTGCCAAAAACGCCGGATTTCCGGTCGCGTTTGCTTATCCTGAGGTCACCGCCATCGTGCCGGCAAACATTGGGCTGGTCAATGGGGCCAAAAATGCCGAAGCCGGCAAGCGATTCATACACTACACGCTGTCGGAGGAAGGGCAGGAGCTGCTGCTCAATCCCAAGATTAGCCGCCTGCCGGTGCTGCCCGGGGTGTATGCAAAGGCGGCTAAGACCTACCCCAACCCGTTCACCGGCTCGATTCGCGCCAAGGTCAATTTCGACGCCAACCTGTCGGAGGAGCGCTACTACCTGGTGGTCTCGCTGTTTGACCAGATGATCACGTTTCGTCACAAGGAGTTGCAGACAGCCGCGCGTGCGATTCACGAAGCCGCTGCCAAGCTGGCGGCCAAACCCAACGACCAAGGCGCGAAGCTGCTTGGCGAGGCGCGCGAGCTCGCGTTCACCCCGGCAGTCGATGAGGTGCGTGCCCGTGACAAGGGCTTTCTGGCCGTGTTCCGCAGCACCAAGAAGACCGTGGATGTAACCAAGCAGTTGTCGGCGCTAGAGGAGCGCTGGGGCGCCGAGGCCAAGCGCAACTATGCGCGCGCCGCCGAGTTGGCTGGGCAGGCTGCAGGCATGGCCGGACGCTGATCCCCAGCGTGTAGGGGCGCCTTTTCGGGCCGCAAACGGCTGCCTGAGCGTGTCACAATGGCAAATATTCAAGAGAAGGGAACCGCGATGCGAACCATTCACCAAGTGCTCTATTCCAGCCTGGCGGTCGCACTCGCCCTGCTTGCTTCCGGTGGTCAGGCGGCAGAAACCGGCGTCACCAGCGACACCATTACCCTGGGTCAATCTTGTGCACTGACAGGACCAGCCCAGGAACTGGGCACTGAAATGCGCCTTGGCGCGCAAACCTACTTCAATCAGGTCAATCAAGCCGGAGGGATCAACGGGCGGCAGATCAAACTGACCACACTTGACGACGGTTACGAGCCCGATCGCGCCGCCGCCAATACCCGCAAACTGATCAACGACGACAAGGTATTTGCCCTGTTTGGCTATGTCGGCACGCCGACGTCGAATGCGTCGCTGCCGATCTTCACCGAGGCCAAGGTACCGTTCTTTGGTGCCTTCACCGGTGCGGAATCGCTGCGCAATCCGTTCAATCGTCATATCTTCAACGTGCGCGCGAGCTACTTTGACGAGACGGAGAAAATTGTCGAGCAGTTAACCTCGCTCGGCGTACGCAACATCGCCGTGTTTTACCAAAACGATGCCTATGGACAGGCCGGACTGGCTGGCGTCACACGCGCCCTCACCAAGCGCAACATGAAAATTGCCGGCACCGCAACGGTAGAGCGCAACACCGTTGCCGTCGATGCCGCGGTCAAAACGCTGGTGCCACAGAGTCCGGATGCAATCGTCATGATCTCGGCTTACAAATCGATCGCGGCCTTTGTGCGTGCCTCCAAAAAGGCGGGCTATGCAGGACAGTATCACAACGTATCCTTCGTCGGCAGCCGTGCGCTGGCAGAAGAGCTGGGTGCGGAAGGCTATGGGGTGGCGATATCACAGGTGGTGCCCTTCCCCTTTTCGAGCAGCATACCCGTGGTGCGCGACTACCTTTTGGCACTCAAGGCTGCGGGGTCTGCGCAGCCTTCGTTCACCAGTCTTGAGGGATATATCGCCGCACGCGTGTTTGTCGAAGGTCTCAAACGCGCCGGCAAGGACCTCACGCGCGACAAGTTCGTTGGCGCTCTTGAGTCGATGAGCAATACCGACGTTGGCGGCTTCAATGTCAATTTTTCTCCCAAGAGCCACAACGGCTCCTCGTTCGTGGATCTGACCATGATCGGGCGCAACAAGGCCTTCATACGCT
>JANLTL010000568.1:0-2434 GCA_031362905.1 Burkholderiales bacterium
CCTCGTTGGCTCCCATCAGCCCGCCTGCCGCACGTCAGTAACGGGATCTCCAGTGTCGCGCCGATGCGGCGATGGTTCAAATGATTTTTGGGGACGCCAGACATTCTTGAAAGGAATGTTTCTAGGGGACAGCATTCGCCATCGACAGGAGTAGGCACGCGCTGATTGTGCGTTCGGCAATGCAGCGTATCCCGCACAGGCGCCCCGCACGGCTGCAGACTCAGTCTTCTGTGTGCTTGACATGCGCGCACATTAACGTATACATTAACGCATCCCTTGTTGCAGTGCCGCCACTTTCAGGTGTGCCCGCATTGCCCCGGTTCTGGTGACCATGCCGCTCGTGCTAGACCCCGCTGTGCCCGTCGTAGCCGCCTCTGCGCTCCATTGGCGCGGCAGTGGTTTGGTGCGCCCGGAATGCGTGTTGGCGACGGCGGCGGGCGATCTCTACACTGCGGATTGGCGTGGTGGCGTGGCGCACCTGCGTCCGGATGGCAGTCAGACCCTTTACGCCGGACGCTTGCCGCAACCAACGCAGGGGGCGAGCGCTGACGTGGCAAGCGGGCGGGCGACGCGTCCAAACGGAATTGCGCTGCGCCGCGACGGCAGTTTTCTCATGGCCGATCTGGGTGAAACACAAGGCGGCGTCTATGCCTTGAGACGTGATGGCAGCGTGCAAGAGTTCCTTGCTCGGGTCGACGGTATCGACCTGCCGCCTTCCAATTTTGTGGCCGAAGATGTGCAAGGCCGCATCTGGCTGACGGTGTCCACGCGCCTTGCGCCGCGTGCGCTGGCTTACAACAACCGGGTAGCGGACGGCTTCATCGTGCTGATCGATGAAAAGGGTGCGCGCATCGTCGCCGATGGACTCGGGTTTACCAATGAAGCCTTGGTCTCGCCGGACGGCCAATGGCTGTACGTCAACGAGACTTACCACAAGAAGATGTCGCGTTATCCCTTGCGCGCCAATGGCTCGCTCGGCGCCAAGGAGGTCTTTACGACCTTCGGCCACGGTGCCTTTCCGGATGGCTTTGCGTTTGATTCCGCTGGCGGCATCTGGGTCGTCTGCGTGATCGGCAATCAGTTGATTCGCGTCGCGCCGGATGGCGCGCAACGGCTGATCCTTGATGACGGCAACCCTGACTACGTCGATTGGGTGGAAGAAGCCTATGCAAATGCCGAGTTGGGGCGCGCCCACATGGACAAGCCACACACGACCCGTCTGAAGAACATCTCGAGCATTGCATTTGGCGGTGCCGATCTCAGGACTGTTTATCTGGGCTGTCTGGTGGGCGACTCGATTGCCCACTTCCGGTTGCCGGATGAACTTGACCTTCGCGGTCATGCGCCGGTGCACTGGACCTATTGATCTGCCAAGCGACATCGCCATCCATGCCGACCAAAACCGTACCTGCCAAGCTGCATCGCGCCCAGACTCGCACCCAGCCTGCTTCTGCGGCCAGTGGTGGCCGCAGATCGTTGGTGGACAAGGCTTACCGCGAGATCCGTCAGCGCATTCTGGACAACGTCTATCCGTCCGGGCACCGCGCGCTGGAGCAGGAATACGCCGACCAGCTGGGCCTGTCGCGCACGCCGGTGCGCGAGGCCCTGCTCAAACTGGCCTCCGAAGGCCTGGTCGAAGTGCTGCCGCGCCATGGCGCGCGCGTGCTGCCGGTCTCGCCCGACGACATGCGCGACATCTACGACATGCTGACCGCGATCGAGCCGATGGCCGCCGAGCTGGTCGCGCGCAAGAAGCTGCCGCCGGCCGACCTCAAGCCGCTGATTGACGCCTCGCGCGACATGAGCGCTGCGCTCAAGAATGACGACCTCGATGCCTGGGCCCTGGCCGATGAACGCTACCACCGCCTGCTCATTGCGCTCGCCGGCAATCGCCTGCTCGCCGAGACGGTGCAGGGCCTGTGGGACCGCGCCCACCGCGCACGCATGGTGACCTTGCGCCTGCGCCCGCGCCCGGTCAACTCAACGCGCGAGCACAACGCCATCGTGGACGCGATTCGCGCCGGCGATGCCACTGAAGCCGCACGCCTGTACCGCAGTCATCGCGAGCGCGGCAGCAAGGAGTTGCTGGCGCTGCTTGAAAAAGCCCGCATCAGTTCTCTTTGACCAGTGCGCCTTGAAACACCCATTCTTTTAACGCCATTTTTTCTTTCCCAGGACTCCCATGAAGACCGATTGCAACATCGTAGTGCTCCCCGGCGACGGCATCGGCATCGAAGTCATCGATGCCGCCATCGCGGTGCTCGAGCCGGTACAAAAGCGCCATGGCTTCAAGCTCCACTACGACCGTCGCCCCGGTGGCGCGCATTGCTACAAGGACACCGGAGATGCCTTTCCTGCTTCGTCCATGGAAGCGAGCCGCAAGGCCGACGCAATACTGTTTGGTGCGATGGGCTGGCCCGAGATTCGCTATCCG
>JANLTL010000585.1:0-25749 GCA_031362905.1 Burkholderiales bacterium
TTTCTGCCAACCGGGACACCGCAGCCTGTAGTGGCGCAGTACTCGGCGGCATTCACCAAGATCATGGCTGATCCGGACCTGAAAGAAAAATTCGGCGGTCTCGGGGTCGAAGCGCATGCGACTTCACAGGAAGACTTCCGCGCCTTCATGGCATCTGAAAAAGCCATGTATACCAAGCTGATCGCGGACAACAACATCAAGGCTGAGTGAGTCTGGCTGATTGATCTCGAAACACAATTCGGGGCCGGTGGCCCGCAAGCATGACGAGACCCGCACCATGAGCACGATGCTTCCCAGCCAGCGCGTACCCTATTCGGCGATTGTGGATCGTCCCAAACTGGTGGTGCCCGACGGCGGGCGCATGCTGGTGTGGGTGATTGTGAATGTCGAACACTGGAGTCAGGAGCGCCCGATGCCGCGCATGGTGCTCTCGCCGCCGATGGGGCAGCCCTTGCAACCGGACCTGCCCAACTGGGCCTGGCACGAGTACGGCATGCGCGTCGGCTTCTGGCGCCTGTTTGATGCGCTCACATCGCGCAAGATCGTGCCGACGCTGGCGATCAACGGCATCGTCTGCAAAAGCTATGCGCCGGTCGCCAGGGCGGCCCACGATGCGGGCTGGGAGTTCATGGGCCACGGCTTCATCCAGGGGCCGATGCATGCGGTGCCCGACCAGAAACAATCGATCATCGACACCGTCGAGGCGATCCGCGCCTTCACTGGCAAGCCGCCGGTGGGCTGGGAGAGCCCGGGCCTGACCGAGACCAATGACACCATCGACTATCTGTCTGACGCCGGGATTGAATATGTTGCCGATTGGGTCTTCGATGACCAGCCGGTCTGGATACCCGCCAAACCGAAGCCGGTGCTCTCGGTGCCCTACAGCGTCGAGATCAATGACATTCCGATGATGCTGCTGCAGAGCCACACCGGCGCCGAAATGTACGAGCGCGGCGTGGCGCAGATCGACCGTCTGTGGGCCGAGAGCGCCACGATCCCGCGCGTGATGGCGATCAGCGTACATCCCTACATCACCGGGGCGCCGCATCGCATCGCGATGTTCGAGAAACTGCTCGACTACGTGAGCGCCAAGCCGGGCGTGGTGGTGCGCACCGGCGCCGACATCAACGCCTGGTATCGCGCCCAGGTGCCGGCGCCGGCGTGAGCATGGCACGATCCAAACTTGCCAATACTGCCAACGCTGCCAAGACCGGTAAGGTCGGCGCGCGCGCGGGTCGAGCACGAGCTGCCGCGCAGCCGGTGGGTTCCGGTGCACGTGCTGCGCGGGTGACGCGTGACGACAGCAGCAAGGCGCGCCTGTCGCCGGCTGACCGCGAGCGCCAGATCATCGATGGCGCCATTGCCTATTTTTCCGAAGTCGGATTTTCCGGGCAGACGCGTGAACTGTCCAAACGCCTGGGCATCACCCAGCCCTTGCTGTACCGCTATTTTTCCAACAAGCAGGCGCTGGTCGACAAGGTGTATCAGACCGTGTTCGAAGGCCGCTGGAATCCGGCCTGGATTGGGCTGCTCAAAAACCGCACGATTCCCCTGCGCGGGCGCCTGGTCGAGTTTTATCGGCAGTATTCGGAAGCGACCTACCGGCCCGACTGGATCCGCATTTACATGTATGCCGGCCTGTCCGACCCGGTGCTCAATCAGCGTTACATCAAGCTGATTCGGCGCGAACTGCTGCCGGTCTATTGCGTTGAGCTGCGCCACTATTGCGGCGTGGACGATCTGGCAGCACCGGTCTCGGACGAGGAAATGGAATTTGTCTGGAGCCTGCACGGCGGGATGTTCTATTACGCCGTACGTCACCATGTCTACAAAATGCGCATGACGGTGGACTTCATGACCAAGGCCATCAACGCGATTGACAATTTTCTCGCCGGCGCCAAGACCACCTATCCGCGGCTGCTCGCGGAGGTGTCGAGCACGGCAAACTTGCCGCCGCAAAAGAGCAGGGGATCGCGCGCGCGTTGATCGATCTGTTCGACGCGGGCGATCACGATCATGTGATCGCCTTCTTCGTGCAGCGCGTGGGTCACGCAGTCGAAGGTGGCGACGCACTCGCCAAAAAGCGGAATGTTGTTGTCGTTGATGGCGTGGGCGATGCCGTCAAACTTGTCGGGGATGCGGCTGGCAAAGCGCTGCGCGAGCGCCTCCTGATCGTGTGCGAGCACATGGATCACGTGGCGGCAGCCAATTGCGAAGTGCGCCAGGCTCGCTGATTGGGTGGCCAGGCTCCACAACACCAGCGGCGGCTCGAGCGAGACCGAGCTGAAGGAGTTGATGGTGATGCCGACCGGTTCTCCAGATTGCGTGCGCGTGGTCACCACCGCCACCCCGGTGGGGAAGCCGCCCAGCGCGCTGCGAAACTGGCGTGTGTCGAAATTCACGCGCGACTCGCCGCACGCGGCGCCTTGCCAGGCACGCGTTTGCGCGCAGGCTTTTTCGCCATCGGCGCACCGGTCCAGCGCTCCAGCACCGCGTAGACCGCTGCCGTGTCGTCCTGCCCGTGGCCCAGCGCCATGCCGGCGTTGTAGATCGGCACGGTTGCGGCGAACAACGGCGCCGGCGTATCAGTTGCTGTGAGGGCTTCGTGAATCAGCTGCATGTCCTTTTGCCAGGTCGAAATTTTCATCGTCGCCTCGTGCCAGGAGCGCTTGACCATTGCCGGGCCGCGCACCTGAAACATGCGCGAGCCGCCGGCGCCGTCAGCAACAACTTTGACAATTTGTGCGGCATCGAGGCCGGAGCGCACTCCCATCAGGATGGCCTCCGCCGTAGAGACATTGTGAATCGCCACCAGCAGATTGGCCACCAGTTTCATGCGCATGCCGTTGCCAAAACTGCCAACGTCATAGCGTACGCGCGCAAAGCCATCGAACACCGGAGCAAAAGACTTGATGGCCGCCGCGTCGCCGCTGGCATACACCGCGAGATCGCGCGTGCGCGCCTGTGCGCCGGTGCCTGAGAGCGGGCAGTCGAGCAGGGTGATGCCATGCTTCCTGAGCTTCAGCATGGCGTTGCGCTTGTCGGTCTCCGGCAGGGTGCTGCACTCGACTGCAATCGTGCCCTTGGGCGCAGCCGCAATCAACTGTGCACATACCTCATCGAGCGCGACGACGCTTGGCAGCGACAGGACGATGTGGCCGCTGCTGCGCGCCACCGTGGCGGCGTCCTTGCAAGGCTGACCACCAGCCATTTTCAAAGCCGTGCGTGCCGCGGGGACTGGATCAAAGCCATAAACCTTGAACCCGGCCTTGACCAGGTTGGCGGCAATCGCGGAACCCATGATGCCCAGGCCGATCACGCCGGCCCTGTCAGGGATGGATGGTTTCTGCGCGGCGGGAGTGGCGGCCATCAGGTCATTTCGTAATTGAGCTAACGATAAATTAAGCGTACCATAGTTCAAGCGCGGATCAACTGCGCAGTAGCATCACATGTGGACGATCCATTACAGGGAATAAAACATGCAGCAAGGGCCAGTACGCGCAGCCATCATCGGATATGGCTGGTGGGGCAGGATCATCACCAAAACCTTGACAGAGAGCAGCTGGATCAAGGCAATGATGGTGGTCGAGCCGGACCCCGCTCCACGCGCTGTGGCGCAAGCCGATGCCGCTCCGGGCATGACGGTAACGGCGGATTTCAACGCCGCCATCACAGATCCGCAGATTGATGCTGTCATCCTGACCACGCCTCACCGCTTTCACGCCGCGCAAATCCAGGCTGCCGCCAGTGCCGGCAAACACGTGTTTTGCGAGAAGCCGTTGTGCACCACCTTCGCCGATGCGAGCGCCGCCATCGCCGCCACGCAGGCTGCTGGCGTGGTGCTGGGCATCGGCCACGAACGCCGCTTCGAGCCCGCGGTCATCGAGTTGCGCCGCCGCATCGCCGCGGGAGACCTTGGCACCGTGCTGCAGATTGAAGCCAATTTCGATCAAGACAAGTTTCTCGCGCTGCCGCCGGACAACTGGCGTCTCTCAAAGGAACTCGCACCAGTGGGGCCGCTGTCAGGCACTGGAATCCATTTGGTCGATCTGTCGATTGCGATCCTCGGGCCGGCCGAGTCGGTGTGGGCGCGGCTGTCGACACGCGGCACCGAGTTTGCCAACGGTGACACACTCGGCATCATGCTCGGCTTCGCCAACGGCGCTACCGCCATGATCAGCGCAATTCTCGCCACGCCATTCGATGGCCGGCTTGCGGTGTATGGCTCGCAAGGCTGGATTGAAATCCGCGACCGTACCCATCCCGAACACCCGACCGGCTGGGATGTCACGACCTGCTTGCGCGGCCAGGAGCGCACAACCGTTTTCATGCCGCCGCATCCGGCAGTGCGCGCCAATCTGGAGGCGTTCGCGAAGGCCGTGCGCGGTGTCGCTGCCTATCCCGTTACCCAGCGCGAGATGCTGGCCAATGTGGCTGCGTTCGAGGCCGTGACGCGTTCGGCCGAGTCCCGTCAAATCGAAAAAATTGCGCAGCCGCCCTGAGCCTGTCGGCACCGACCCCGCTCACACGTCACACGTCCAGCGGCATCAGGCTGACTCCGCCATGCCCTTTTGCACGCCAGGCCGGTTGGTCAGTGTGGCCCACCAGCGCAGCAGGTTTTTCATCCCGGCTTCTTCGAGCCAGGCCTTGCGCTGATTGGCGATCGGGTAGAGCGCAAAATCGGGCAGGCTGACCTCGCTGCCGGCGAGAAACTGCACCTCACCAAGGCGTGCTTCGGCCTCACGCAGCCACCGCATCAGGCGCATGTTTTTGGCGAAGGCGATGTTGGCGTCATTCTTTTCGGGGAACATGCCCATCGACATCTGGTTCATCACGGCGTTCCAGGGTGCCACGTCGGCGCAGGTGTGCATCAGCCATTGCAGCGCGGGAATTTTGTCTACGTCGCTGTTGGGCCAGAGTCTGCCGGATTTATTGGCGACGTACATCAGGACAGCGCCCGACTGGCTGACCGTGGTGGGTTTCCCCGGCTGCGCACCAGGGCCTTCGGTGTCCGTGATGGCGGGGATGCGGCCAAGCGGCGTGGCGGACAAAAAATCCGCCCCGCGCTCTGCCAACGGCGACGCCAGGGCCACCTTGATGACGTGATACTTCAAGCCGGACTCGGCCAGGGCTATGTTTGCGCGAAAGCCATTGTGAGTGCCGGCGGTGTAGAGCGTAATCATGTGGTCTCCTTTGGGGTGGTCAGCAGTTGTTTCTTGCGCTCCGCCTCTTGCAGGCGCAGCACACGGCGCTGCACCTTGCCGGTGGTAGTCATTGGCAACTGGTCAACGAATTCAATCTCGCGCGGGTACTCGTAAGGTGCGAGCTTGCCGCGCACATGCAGTTGAATGCTGTCGATCAAGTTCTGCGAAGGCGTCATGCCGGGGATGAGCACGATGAAGGCCTTGACAATGTTGCCGCGCTCGGGGTCAGGCGAGGGCACCACGGCCGCGTTGGCCACTGCGGCGTGCTTGACCAGACAATTCTCGACTTCGGATGGCCCGATGCGATAGCTCGCCGACTTGAACATGTCATCGGCGCGGCCTTGATACCAGAGATAGCCATCGGCATCCATGAGCGCTTCGTCGCCGGTGCGGCACCAGTCGCCGGTGTACTTTGCGCGTGTCGCCAGATCGTTCTGCCAATAGCCGGTGAAGAATACCGGGTCGGGGTGGCCGTGAATGTCGAAGCGGTTGACCGCCACCTCGCCGCTCTGGCCACGGGGCATTTCATGCCCGGCCTCATCAATCACCGCAACACGGTGGCCGGGATAGGGGCGGCCGATGGAGCCTGCCTTGGCAAGCCACTTCTCGTGACTATTGCCGACCACGTAGTTGATCTCGGTCTGACCGAACATTTCGTTGATGGTTACGCCGAGTTGATCGCGCGCCCAGTTGAACACCGTCTCGCCGGCTGCCTCGCCGGCGCACATGATGGCGCGCAGCTTGAGCTTGTATTTGACCAGCGGTTCTGGAACCGCTTTCATCATCATCTTGAGTGCCGTGGGAAACAGGAAGGCGTTGGTCACGCCATGGCGCTCCATCACCTCGAACGCGCGTTCGGCGGAAAATCGCACGGCGCTAATCTGTGGCTGGCGTGCGAGATTGGCCACGATGGGGCGGCCAAAGTACAGCGTGGGCAACAGGGCATCCATCAGCCCGCCGGTCCAGGCCCAATCTGCCGGAGACCAGAACACGTCGCCTTCCCGCGGAAACCAGTTTTGCGAGGCGACGAACCCCGGCAGATTGCCGATCAACACGCGGTGCGCTTCGAACGACCCTTTTGGCGGGCCGGTGGTGCCGCTGGTGTAGATCAACAAGGCGGCGTCATCGGCCCGTGTTTGCACTGCGTCGAAATCGTCTGACTGCTGCGACAGCAGCACGTTCCAGCCCAAGGTGTGCATGCCCTTGAGGTCAGGCACGTGTTGGCTGGTGACGATCACGCTCGCGAGATCGGGGCAGCGCGCGCGTACTTCGGCAATCGCCGGCAGCGCGGCGGGATCGGCAATCACCGCCACCGCGCCGCTGTCTCCGAAGCGGTATTCAAGCGCGTCCGGCCCGAATAGCAGCGACATCGGCATCACCACCGCGCCCATCTGGTACAGGGCGACGTGCGCAATGATGGTCTCCGGCCCCTGCGGCAGCAAGAGTGCAACGCGGTCGCCGCGTCTGACGCCGCGCGCGTGCAGGGCATTCGAGAGCCGGTTCGCGTCGCGCTGCAGCTCGCTGTAGGTCCACTTGTGCAGTTCGCCCGAATCGAGTTCGTGAAACAAGGCGATGCGACCGGGGTCGCGCGCCCATTTGCCGCAACACTCCCAGCCGATGTTGAAAAGGGCCGGCACATGCCAGCGAAAGTTGTTGTAGAGTGTGTCGTATTGGTCTTGCATGTTCCTATCCACTGGTGCCGGCATGCATTGGTCTGGGTGTCCGCCTGTGAAAGAATCTGCTCGCAGCTACTTTTCTGACAAGAAATGATACCCCCTTCGCTTCCCCGATTTGTGCTGATCGCGCTACTTTGCGCCGCGGCTGCGCTATCGGGCTGCGTCTCGATCCAGACCGCTAGTGGCGGGCGTGTGACCTACTGGGTGGTGCCTGGCTTGGAAAGTGGCGACCAAACCAATCGCGCCGGCACCACCTACTACAACCAGAGGTGGGGCAGCGCACCCGATACCCATCCGGCGGTGGCGGGGCCGCCAGCGGCGGCTGCATCCAGACAAGACGAAGCTTCCAGTGCGCCGACCGTTTCCGGCAATGTCCCGGAGAATGGCTCTGGGAGCGGATCACAGGGCGCAGTATTGAGATATCCGCTGTATCCGCCTTATTCCACGCGTACCTCGCGTGAAGTGGGCGAAGATGGGCAGGTGACCGGCGCGGTGATGGGTGGCTTGATCGGCACGCAGGCCGGCAACCGTCTCGGCGGTGTCGCCGTGGGCGCCGCCATGGGTGCACTGGCCGGCGGCAAGCTTGCCGATCCTTGCCAGCCCAATCTCAACACGGGTTCTGTTTGGGGAGCACTCTTGGGCGGCTGGCTCGGCAGCGCGTTTGGCGGCGGGCGCGGGCGCGAATTCTTCACCGCGCTGGGGGCAGCCGGGGGCGCGGTGCGCGGTACGGAATACGAGAGCACCGGGCGCGGTTGCCGTTAGAAAGGCGGTCGCAAGAGAGTAAAATGCTGCGTTGCAAAACCGCAGTGCCTGCCGCGCGAACATTGACCCTCGATGGATTCTCTCGAATCGTCGCAGCGCAGGTGCCACTCCCGTTCGATGAAGCCAAGCCGTTCCGAATACATTCCCGTCCGCGAACTCAAGTATCACATCCGCATCTGGGGCGATGATTCGCACCCGAAGCTGTTCATGGTGCACGGCTGGATGGATGTGTCAGCGTCGTTTCAATTCCTGGTTGATGCGCTCCGGCGCGACTGGTGCGTGATCGCACCCGACTGGCGCGGCTACGGATTGACCTACAAGTCGCACGTCGACAACTACTGGTTCCCCGATTATCTGGCTGATCTTGACGCCGTGCTGCGTCACTACTCACCCGATGCCCCGGTTGACCTGGTGGGCCACAGCCTTGGCGGCAACGTCGCGTGTTTGTATGCGGGGATTCGTCCCGAGCGGCTCAGCCGTCTGGTCAACCTTGAAGGCTTTGGCATGCGCAGTACCAAGGCGGCCGAAGCGCCAGCGCGATTCAGGCTGTTCATGGATCAGATCGCGAACCAGCCGACGCTCAAACCCTACAAGGATTTTGCGGCGCTGGCCGGGCGCCTGCAAAAGACCAATCCGCGCCTGACCCCCGAGCGCGCCGCATTTCTCGCGCAGCACTGGGGGCATCAAGTGAACGGGCAGGTCGAGTTGCTCGCCGACCCTGCGCACAAGATCGCCAACGCTACGCTGTATCGCGTCGAAGAAGCACACGCCTGCTGGGAGGCGATTACCGCGCCGGTACTGTGCGTGAGGGCGAACCAGTCCGAGATGCTGACCAAGTGGATTACGGCTGCCGAGTATCGCGAACGCCTGACGCATTTCAAGAACGTGCAGGAAGCGGTCATCGACAACGCCGGCCACATGCTGCAACACGATCAACCGGAACAATTGGCCGCCTTGATCGAAGACTTTTTGCAATGAGCGCGCAACTAAACGTCGATCTGCACTCGCATTCGCTCGCTTCTGACGGCTTGCTGCAGGCGCACGAGGTGGCGGCACGCGCGAAGGCCGGTGGAGTCGATGTCTGGGCGCTGACCGATCACGACGAAACCAAGGCACTCGGTGAAGCGCGCATCGCCGCTGAGGCATTGGGCATGCGCTTTGTCAACGGCGTGGAAATTTCGGTGAGCTGGACGCCGCGTAATACGGCGGTTGGCGCGGCGAGCAGTGCTGCGTCAACCGGCCCCTCCGTTGCGGGGGCCGCTGCGCCGGTGCGCAAGGCGCGCTCCGCCACCGACACGACTATCCACATCGTCGGTCTGCAGATTGACCCGGCCAATGCCACGCTCGCACAAGGCCTCAAGGCGATCCGCAGCGGGCGCGACGAGCGCGCCGCGCGCATGGCGCTCGATCTGGAAATCGCCGGCATCCCGGGTGCCCTCGAAGGCGCGAAGAAATACGCGATCAATCCGGAGTTGCTGTCGCGCAGCCACTTTGCGCGCTTTCTGGTTGAAGCAGGCAAGGCCACCAGTACCCATCAGGCATTTTTCAATTACCTCACCGAAGGCAAACCCGGCTTTGTGCAGCACCAGTGGGCCACGCTGGCCGAAGCCGTGTCGTGGATTCGGGCCGCAGGGGGAGTGGCGGTAGTGGCGCACCCGGGTCGCTACAAACAGCTCTCGCAGCCGCAACTCGCTGAGTTCTTCGCAGAGTTCAAAGACCTCGGCGGGCGCGGCATTGAGGTGATGACCGGTAGCCACAGTGCGACGCAATACGACCACTTTGCCGAGGTTGCGCGTTGCTATGGTTTCCTCGCATCACGCGGCTCCGACTACCACGGCCCTGGCGAGAGCCATGTCGAGCCGGGTGCGCTGCCGCCGCTGCCGCCAGACCTCACGCCGGTCTGGCACGACTGGTTTTGACGCAATTGCGCACTGCGGCACAGCCTGCAGCCGCGCGACCACACAATTTCTTATGGCACAACTGTTCTCCATTCACCCGACCCATCCGCAGCCGCGCCTGATCCGGCAGGCGGCAGACATCATTCGTGGTGGCGGCGTAGTGGTGTATCCGACCGACTCGTGTTACGCGCTCGGTTGCCACATCGGCGACAAGAGCGCGGCCGAGCGCCTGCGGCGCATTCGTGAAGTGGACGAAACGCATCACTTCACGCTGGTGTGCCGTGACCTTTCCGAGATTGCCAATTTTGCCAAGGTCGACAACGCGCAATATCGCTTGCTCAAACACGCAACGCCTGGTGCGTATACGTTTTTGCTGGAAGCCAGCCGCGAAGTGCCGCGCCGCCTTGCGCACCCGCGCCGCCGTACCATTGGGCTGCGCGTGCCAGAGCATTTGGTCGCGCAAGCCTTGCTCGCGGAGTTGAATGAACCATTGCTCTCGACCACCTTGCTGTTGCCCGGGGTCGAAGAACCGCTCAACGATGCCAACGAGATCCGCGAGCGCCTCGAACGTCTCGTCGATTTGGTGATCGATGGCGGCCCTTGTGGCATCGTCCCCACCACGGTGATCGACATGACCCAGGGTGAGCCGGTGCTGGTGCGTGAGGGTGCAGGCTCCTTGGCACATGTCGGTGTGGTGGCCGCAGATGGCGTCGCAGCGTGACCAGAAAATTGCATAAAACGGCATCGTGGATACAATAAATCGTGAGTGATTCCGTCATCCAGACCATTGCGATTTACGCCATCCCGGTGTTGTTTGCCATCACCTTGCATGAGGTTGCGCACGGCTGGGCCGCACGCTACTTTGGTGACCAAACTGCGGCGCTGCAGGGGCGTCTGAGCCTCAATCCGCTGAAACACATCGACCCCATCGGTACCGTCGTGATGCCGCTGGTGCTGTACTTCATGACCAGCGGCGCGTTTGTGTTCGGCTATGCCAAACCGGTGCCAGTGATGATCATGAATTTGCGCAAGCCCAAGCAGCACATGCTCTGGGTGGCGTTTGCCGGTCCTGGGGCAAACCTTGCGATGGCAGTGTTTTGGGCGCTCGCGCTGGTATTGCTGGCGGTCATGGGCATGCAAGAGGCGTTTTTCGTGCGCATGGCACAGGCCGGCATCACGGTTAATTTTGTGATGGCGGCGCTCAATCTGTTTCCCATGCCGCCGCTGGATGGAGGGCGCATGCTCGCCAGCGTACTGCCCGTGACACAAGCCAACTGGCTGCTGCGTATCGAACCGTTTGGCTTTTTTGTGGTGCTCGCGCTGGCTGCTACCCAAGTGCTCAATTACTGGATGAATCCGATCATCACGGTGTTCCAGATCGCTCTTGGGGTTTTGCTGACTCCATTCAATTTTTTGCTGGGTTGACCTCAAATGTATGCTGACCGCGTTCTTTCCGGCATGCGCCCCACCGGCGCATTGCACCTTGGCCACTACCACGGCGTCCTCAAAAACTGGGTGCGGTTGCAGAGCGAGTTTCCGTGCCTGTTCTTTGTTGCCGACTGGCACGCACTGACCACGCATTACGACGACATCGCCGTCATAGGCGCCAATACCCACGAGATGGTGATCGACTGGCTCGCCTCCGGCATCGATCCATCGCAGGCCACCTTGTTCGTGCAAAGCCGCGTGCCCCAACACGCCGAGTTGCATCTGTTGTTGTCGATGATGGCGCCCCTGTCCTGGCTGGAGCGCGTGCCGACCTATAAGGACCAGCAGGAGAAGCTCTCGGAGAAAGACCTTACCACCTATGGATTTCTTGGCTACCCGCTGCTGCAGGCAGCGGATATCCTGATTTACCGCGCGATTCATGTGCCCGTGGGTGAAGATCAAGTACCGCATATCGAGTTCTCGCGCGAGGTGGCGCGGCGCTTCAATCACCTTTACGGCAAAGAGCCGGGCTACGAGCTGAAGGCCGAAGAATCGGTCAAGAAGCTCGGCAGCAAACGCGCCAAACTGTTCAAGGAGCTGCGTGCCAAGCATCAGGAGACTGGCGATGACGGCGCGCTTGAAGCAGGCCGCACACTGCTGGCAGAGGCACAAAATCTGTCGATGGGCGACCGCGAGCGCCTGTTTGGCTATCTCGAAGGCGGCGGCAAGATCATTCTGGTTGAGCCGGACGCACTGCTGACGGCCGCGTCGCGCATGCCCGGATTGGATGGGCAGAAAATGTCCAAGTCCTACAACAACACGATTGCCCTGCGCGAAGACGCCAAGTCGGTAGAGAAAAAAGTCCGCACCATGCCGACCGATCCAGCGCGCGTGCGCCGCAATGATGTGGGCGACCCTGCAAAGTGCCCGGTCTGGCAACTGCATCTGGTCTATTCGGACGACAAGACCCGCGAATGGGCGTCCAACGGCTGCAAGACCGCGGGCATCGGCTGCATCGAGTGCAAGCAACCCGTGATCGAAGGTGTTCTGCGCGAACAGACGCCGATGCACGAGCGCGCACAAAAATATCTGGATGACCCCACTTTGGTTAAGAACATTCTCGAAGACGGATGCGACAAGGCGCGCAAGCTGGCCGAAGAGACCATGCGCGATGTGCGTCTCGCGATGGGACTGGGCAACGAGTGACGCACGATCCTTGTCAGCGAATTTGCCTTTTATGCGTTGAATGCGGATGACCTCGCCCCTGATTCGTTCCTCAAAAGCCGCTGACATGGCGGCGATTGCCGAGATCTACGGCTATCACGTCCACAACGGCCTCGCATCTTTCGAATTGCTCGCTCCTTCCATTGACGAGATGACGCAGCGTCGCGCCGACGTGATCAGCCGCAACTTTCCGTTTTTAGTTGCCGAGCTCGATGGCAAGGTGGTGGGCTATGCCTACGCCAGCCTGTATCGCAGCCGGCCGGCTTACCGCCACACGCTCGAAGACTCGGTGTATGTGCATAAGGATTTTGCCGGGCGCGGGATCGGCAAAGCACTGCTCGACGCATTGATCGAGGGCTGCACCAAGGCAGGAGCACGCCAACTGATCGCCGTGATCGGCGACTCGGACAACAAGGCGTCAATCAGGCTGCATGCCGCCTGTGGCTTCAAGCGCACTGGCACGCTCAAGGCTGTCGGTTTCAAGTTCGGCCAGTGGGTCGACAGCGTGATCATGCAGCGCCAGATTGGTGACGGTGCCAAGATGCTGCCGCCGGAACGCGAGATTTCGATCAAGTAGCGCGCCAGCCTGGGCCGCAGGCTGCAGGGGCGACCGGGCCATCGGCCTGCGAGGCGCTCCCACCAATCGTTTTCATGGCAGCGCGTTGTAAAATGGCTTGTACCAACGTTCTTCAAGCATCAGCACAACTCACCTTACCGCCAGCATCACCGGAATCTCCATGCTCTCCACTGCCAATATCGCGATCCAGTTCGGCGCCAAGCCTCTGTTTGAAAACGTCAGCACCAAATTTGTGGACGGCAACCGCTACGGCCTGATCGGCGCCAACGGCTGCGGCAAATCGACCTTCATGAAGATTCTGGGCGGCGATCTGGAGCAAAGTGCCGGTGAGGTGATGCTGCAACCAGGCGTACGCCTGGGGAAACTCAACCAGAACCAGTTCGCGTTTGAAGACGAGCGCGTGCTCGATGTGGTGATGCAGGGCCACGTCGAGATGTGGCGCGCCATGACCGAACGCGACGCCATCTACGCGAATGAAAACGCGACTGACGACGACTACATGCACGCCGCCGAACTCGAATCGAAATACGCCGAGTACGGCGGCTACGACGCTGAAGCGCGCGCCGCGTCCTTGCTCACCGGCGCCGGCATCGAGCCAGCGCTGCACAACGGCCCGATGCGCGAGGTGGCGCCCGGCTGGAAGCTACGCGTACTGCTTGCGCAAGCCTTGTTCTCCAAGCCCGACGTGCTCCTGCTGGACGAGCCGACCAACAACCTCGACATCAACTCGATCCGCTGGTTGGAGGATGTGCTCAATGCCTACGACAGCACCATGATCATCATCAGCCACGACCGGCACTTCCTGAACCAGGTCTGCACCCACATGGCCGACCTCGACTATGGCCAGATCAAGGTGTACCCCGGTAACTACGACGATTTCATGCTCGCTTCGACCCAGGCACAGGCGCTCCTCTCCGCTGCCAACGCCAAGGCCAAGGACCGCATCGCCGACCTGCAGGAGTTCGTGCGCCGCTTCTCGGCCAACAAATCCAAGGCGCGCCAGGCCACGTCGCGCGCCAAACAGATCGAAAAAATCAAGGTCGAAGACATGAAACCGTCTTCGCGCGTCAACCCCTACATCCGCTTTGACGAAGAGAAGAAGCTGTATCGCCTCGCGCTGGGGGCGACCGATATTGCCTATACCTATCCTGAGTCCAAGATTGAAATATTGAAGAAGGTCAGCCTGTCGATCGAAGCCGGGGAACGCGTTGCCATCATCGGTGCCAACGGTGCCGGCAAGAGCACGCTGATCAGGTTACTGGCGGGCGACCTCAAGCCCACCCGCGGCGCGGTCAAGCTCGCAGAAAATGCCAAGCCAGGTTACATGCCGCAAGACCCGCAGGCCGAGTTTGCCAAAGACCTGAACCTCGCTGACTGGATCGGTTACTGGAAAGCGGCGACTGATGACGGCCAGATCGTGCGCAGCACCTTGGGGCGGCTGCTGTTCAGCGGCGATGACATCAAGAAATCAGTACAGGTGCTCTCCGGGGGCGAGAAAAACCGCATGCTTTATGGCAAGCTGATGCTGTCGCGCGCCAACGTCATGTTCATGGACGAACCGACCAACCACATGGACATGGAGTCGATTGAATCCCTTCAGATTGGCCTCGAAAAGTATCCAGGCACGCTGGTATTCGTCTCGCACGACCGCGAGTTTGTCAACGGCCTTGCCAACCGCATCATCGAGATGAAGGATGGCGGCATCGTCGACTTCAAGGGCAGCTACGACGAGTATCTGCGCTCCCAGGGTGTTGAGGTATAGGCGGGGACGGCCAGCGCTCCCCGGCGCTCACGTACCTGGATGATCGGGCTTCATCCCTTTAGGGCATGGTGCCCCGGACGATGGCGCGCCGATCTCGCCACGGCCAGACCAAACTGAAGCGGCGCCCGTGCAGAAAGGCGCCGACCCACGTGCTTTGTACGAAGTAGTGAAACGTCGCAAAGGCAATCACTGAGGTGAATGCGCATACCAGCAAAAATTTGAACACGGCATGCAGATCAAACTGCACCAGCCACCAGCCTGCCAAGGCGACCAGTGGCATGTGGACCAGGAACACCCAGTAGGATGACTGTGACGTGTATTCGATCCACGGCAAGGGGCGGTCAAAGAAGCGCAGGGCCGCACCAATGAAGAAATAGATCAGCGCCCAGGTGCACAGTCCGTTGGCGACGACCGCGTAGAGGTGCAGTTCCGCGCTGGCACCGCGCGCGCTGTTGTCCAGTGTGCTCAAAACAGTCGATAGTGGGAACAACAGGGCCGCAAAAATTGCCATGGGCCAGATGTGTTTGGTTGCGGTGTCCAGGAACGCGCGCCAAGTGTGGAAACAATAGCCGAGCACAAAAAACGTGCCGTAATACAGCAGCGACGGCGGGTGTGGCATGAAATAGACGAACCCTTCATGCACCTGCCCGCCCTTGAACGGCCACAGCGTGATGGCGGTCCACAGTGCAAGGACAATCATCGTGAACGGACTGGCCAGCGCGCACTTGAACGCCGCATGGAGTCTGGTGTTGCGCCCAAGCAGCCACCGCATCGGCGCAATCAGCAAATAGAACATGCACAGGTAATACAAAAACCACAAATGTCCGATCGGCAGGCGACCCGTGGGTTCCCCGGTTTCGGCGCTCATTTCTGCCGCCAACGCCTGCAATTGCGCAATATTCGGGATCAGGTCATGGGTGCCAAAGCGCACGCTGAGCATGAAGTCGGACATCAGGATGAGCGTGGGCGGCAGTATCAGTACCAGTGCCGCCAACAAGGGCAGAAGAATGCGGCTGGCGCGATTCCCGAGTGTGCCGTTCACGCCGCGTTTTTCAACCAGCAGCGCTGTAAAGAACCCTGCCAGCACAAAAAATGTCGGCATGCGAAAGTCGTGAATGAAGTCGAACACGAGATCGAACACAAAGGCGTTGTTGCGATCTGTCGGGATCGGCGCCGCCGGCGGCGGGGACGTGAGATAGAGCAGGGCGGCATGTAACACGATGCCGAGCATCATCATGAAACCGCGCAGCGCGTCCAGGCCATAGTATCTGCGGTCATCCAGGCGTTGTTCCATCGGTAGTCTCCCGCCCTTCTCCTCAAGCTGCCTGCAACGATTCCAGTTCGGCCTGCTTGTCAAGCCACTCGCTCTCCAGCTGCTCCAGTTCTTTGGCCAGATAGGCTTGATCCAACACAAGCGTCTTGAGTTGCTCTTTGTTGGCCTCGTCATAGATTGACGCCTCGGCCAGTTGCGCATCGATGCTCTTCTTGCGCGCGCTCAGCTTGGCGATCTGTTCGTCGAGGCGTTTGATGCGAGTTTCGAGCGGGCGGGTTTGCGATGAACGTTGCTGGCGCAACTCCGCCTCGCGGCGCTTCTGTTCCTGGCGCTGGGCGGTCGTGAGCGCAGGGGCCGCTTCCACCTTGGCCGCTGGCTTCGCGGCCGCCTGGGCCTGGGGTTTCGGTACCACCGCCGCAGGCTTGTCATCCGGCTTGGCAAGCTTGGTCTTGAACAACCAATCGCGATAATCGTCGAGGTCACCATCAAATTCGTCGAGTGATCCGTTGGCGACGATCATGAATTGATCGGTGGTGGCACGCAGCAAGTGCCGGTCGTGCGAAACCAGCACGAGGGTGCCTTCGAATTGGGCCAGGGCCACGGTGAGTGCCTCGCGCGTTTCCAGATCCAGGTGGTTGGTCGGCTCGTCGAGCAGCAGCAGATTGGGGCGCTGCCAGGCAATCAGCGCCAGTGCGAGGCGCGCCTTCTCGCCACCGGAGAATGGCTTGATCGAGCTCATCACCATGTCGCCGGGGAAATTGAAGCCGCCGAGGAAATTGCGCAATTCCTGTTCGCGCGTGGTTGGGGCGATTTTGGCCAGGTGCCACAATGGTGATTCGTCGTGACGCAACATCTCGACCTGGTGCTGCGCGAAATAGCCGATGACCAGGCCCTTGCCGAAGTGCGCCACGCCGTTGACCAGCGGCAACTCGCCAGCAATGGTCTTGATGAGCGTCGATTTGCCGGCGCCGTTGACGCCCAGCAAGCCGATGCGCTGTTCGTTCTGAAGCGAGAAATTGATGCCCGAAACGATCGCTTTGCGGGTACCGTCTTCCAGCGTGTAGCCGGCAGCAGCGGCGTCAAGCACCAGCAACGGGTTCGGACTGCTGGCGGGCTCGCGGAATTCGAACGAAAACGGCGACGAAGCGTGGATCGGCGCAAGGTCTTCCATTTTGGCCAGCATCTTCATGCGGCTTTGCGCTTGCTTTGATTTCGATGCCTTGGCTTTGAAGCGATCGATGAACGACTGCAGATGGTCACGCTCGCGTTTTTGCTTCTCGTAAGTGGCCTGGTTGAGCACCAGGCCCATTGCGCGTTGCACCTCGAATTGCGAATAGTTGCCGCCGTAGCGCTTGAGTTTGCACTGGTCGATATGGACGATCACATTGACCACGCCGTCGAGAAAATCACGGTCGTGCGACACAATGATCAGCGTGCCGGTGTAGCGCTTCAACCACTCTTCAAGCCAGATGATGGCGTCGAGGTCGAGGTGGTTGGTCGGCTCATCGAGCAGCAACAGGTCGGACGGGCACATCAGCGCCTGCCCGAGGTTGAGACGCATGCGCCAGCCGCCCGAGAAATGCGCCACTGACTGCAGCATCTGCTCCTGGGTAAAGCCCAGGCCGGTGAGCAGTTGCTCGGCCCGCGAACGCACCGTATAGGCGTCGGCATCGGCGAGCAGGCCGTGCAGTTCGCCGATGCGCGCCCCTTCCGTGGCGTGACGCTCGTGGTCGTCGTGAGCTGCGTCTTGTGCTTCGAGCACGGCCAACTCGGCTTCCAGCCCCCGCAGCGTGGTGTCGCCATCAATTACATAGTCGACAGCAGCACGGTCGAGCGCCGGCGTCTCTTGCGCCACATGCGCCATGCGCCAATGCTTGGGAATGTCGAAGTCGCCGCCGTCGGCGTGCAATTGCCCCATCATCAGGGAGAACAGGCTCGACTTGCCAGAGCCATTGGCACCGATCAGGCCGACGCGCTCGCCGGGATTGAGGGTGACATCGACTCCCTGCAACAGGGGTTTGGTGCCGCGGATCAGGGAAAGGTTTTGGAGGCGGATCATAGTGTGATACAACTGCCGTTCGCCGCATCAGTACAGCGTTGACTTCATACGCCGACGGCGCAACCCTACATTTTAACGTTCAGGGAGAGCAAGAATGGCTCATGTGACGGTCGTCATGAACCCCAAGGGTGGGGTGGGCAAGTCCACCATCGCCACCAACCTTGCCGGCTACTTTGCCAATCGCGGTAAATCGGTGATGCTCGGAGATGTGGACAAGCAGCAGTCTGCGCGCGAGTGGCTCAAGATGCGCCCGGCGAGCGTACCGTCGATCCAAAGCTGGGAGATGGAAGCTGGCAAACCGGCCAAGCTACCCAAGGGCACCACGCACGCCGTGATCGACACGCCGGCTGGCATGCACGGCAAGTTGCTCGATAGCGTGATCAAAAGCGCCACCCGCGTCATCGTGCCCCTGCAAGCCTCGATGCTCGACATCCTCGCGACCAAGAGCTTTCTCGAAGCGCTTGCCAATGACAAGGCTGTGCGCGAGAGCGATGCGCTGGTTGGTGTGGTCGGCATGCGCGTCGACTCGCGCACGCGCTCGTATGATGAATTGCAGCGATTTCTCGAGGGATTGGGTCTGCCGATTCTGGGTAACCTGCGCAATACGCAGAACTATGTGCAGCTTGCGGCGCGCGGGCTGACGCTGTTTGATCTCAATCCGGCGCGGGTCGAGCAGGATCTGGATCAGTGGAAGCCGATATTGAAGTGGCTTGAGGGTTGAGAACGCGATGTCTCCGGGAGGTGGCACGTCCGAAGAGCTCGGCTTGCACCTCAAGAGCGAGATTGATCGCCATGCCGAGGTGATCCGCAAGGGCAACATCACGGCGCAGTAGTGACGCAGCCCTGAAGGCCCAGTTGTTTCTGCATACAGGTAATTCGCGGCTGCTTCAGGGTGTTTACCCTGGCCAAGGTGTCGACTATTCCCTCGCTTGTTCCACGCTTGCATTCGCTCTTTAAAGCAGACTCCCAGGCGCAATGTTGCAACCGGGCTGCACGCCACCTTAGACGCAGCGCCCGCCATCGACCTCGATGCAGACGCCAGTGACAAAGCTGGCATCCGGCGAAGCCAGGTAGAGGCAGGCGTTGGCGACATCAAGCGCAGTTGAAAAGCGCCCCATCGGAATGGTGGCGCGAAACTTCTCGCGCCGCGCTTCATCCACCGGGCCGCCGGCGAAGGCGGCGGAAAGGGCAGTATCCGGGTTGAACACCGGGTTCACGCAATTGACGCGCACGTTCTCCGGGGCAAATTCGGCCGCCATCGATTTGCTCATGGTGATCACGGCGCCCTTGCTCGAGTTATAGACCGTGAGGCCAGGGCGGGGCCGGATGCCGGCGGTAGAAGCGATGTTGACCAGAAAGCCGCCGCGCTCCTTGCCCTGCTTGCGAAACTGCGCCAGCGCATGCTGGGCCGACCAGTAGATGCTTTTGACGTTGACGTTGTAACAACGGTCAAAATCGGCTTCAGTGACTTCGCTAAAGGGCCGGTTGACGTGGGTCCAGCCGGCGTTGTTGACCACGCCATCCAGTCCACCAAATTCCTTGAGAGCCGCTCCCACCAACGACTTCCAGCCATCTTCCAGAGTCACATCGGCATGCTGGTAGACGGCTTTGCCGCCGGCCTTTTGGATCAGCGCCACGGTCGCTTCGCCACCCTTGGCATTGATGTCGTTGACGATCACGCATGCACCCTCTTGGGCAAATCGGGTGGCGATGCCGACGCCGATGCCTGAACCGGCGCCAGTGACGATGATGGATTTGTCCTGCAAGCGCATGGCTGTCTCCCTGTGGATGGATGAAAGGGGCAAATGGAAACGACGGGCATTGCGGCCCGCCGTCGTCCCGGCTACCTGTGGTCGGGAAGTTTATCGTTTCGGGAAGAAGGCGTGCGCGTAGGTGCGCTCGTCGGTGCGGCCGACATAGTCGATGCTGCGCTTGGCCGCCCAGGTGGTGACCTGATGGTGTACCGGTACCAGCACCGCGTCTTCCACCACGATGCGTACTGCCTCTTGCAGCAGGGAGAGGCGCTTTTTATCGTCAACGGTACGCAAGGCTTCTTCCATCGCGGCATCCATTTTCGGATTGCAATAAGACGGATAGTTGATCGCGCCAAAACCCGCAAGCCTACGCGAAAACGGTGACAGTCGCCGTGGTGCCGGCGCGCAGCGGCATTGTCAATCCCGGCGCTACCGGTCAACCTGTCGGGCACACTCCATGACACTGCGTGTGCGGCACGAACAGCTCGAAACCGCGCAGGCACCTGTTCGACGATCTCGGACCGAACAGATCCATGAGGCACGGATGCCTTTTGGTAAGCTCCAGCCATGACCAAATCGCGCCGACTCGCCCTCGCCCCTTCTGCAAAAGCGACCGACCCAAACCAGCCGGCATTTCTGGCCAGGCCCGCCGGCTCGCCGGTGTATCACGGCTTCGTGGTGGTGCCGGAAACCTTCACCGACGGCTGGGTACTTGGCGAAATCACGCCCTTTCTCGGAGAGGAGAATGGCGACGGCTTTGTGGTGGCGCCAGATGGCACGCAGGCGGGTCTGGTCTGGGCGGTAGGCGCGGGTGACTTTACGGAAATCATGCCGGCCACGCCACAACGATGGGGCGTCTACGCCGTCTGGTTTCCGCAGGCGATGCAGACAGCCGACGACCTGATCGCCAACTTTCGCGTGGTACTGCCGACGTTGCGGGCGGCGCATGGGCGGGCGACAGGCTAATCCCGTCCGGGCGGCCTGTTGGATGCGGGCCTGCCACGTTGGCTTTGTGCGCCTGGCTTTAAGCCTTGATGACCTCAGCCGCGATGCCGATCGAGCGCATTCGCAGGGCGGGGTCAAACACATCGGACACCAGCATGAATTCGTTCGCGCCGGTAGCACGTGCGAGCCGGGCCAGCCCCTCGCGCACGATGTCGGGCGACCCGATCACGGCAACGGCGAGAAAGTCGGCAATCGCGGCGCGCTCCTGTGGATGCAATTGCGCCATGAAGTCTTTCACTGGCGCTTGCAGCCTGCCACGCCGGCCGGTAAGCATGCCGAAAATGCGCTGATAGGTGCTGCTCGCGAGAAAGTCCGCTTCCTCTGCAGTCGGGGCGGCGATCAAGGGCACACCGATCATGGTGTAGGGCTCCTTGAGCACGTTCGAGGGCTGGAACTGCCTGCAATACACGTCAAGCGCCTGCATCAGCAGCGCGGGAGCGAAGTGCGATGCGAATGCGTAGGGCAATCCTTGTTCTGCTGCCAGACGGGCCGAGAACAGACTGGAGCCCAGCAGCCAGATCGGCACATTGGTGTTTGCCCCCGGCATGGCGACGATGCGCTGGCCAGACTGTGCTGGCCCCAAAAGATGCTGCAGTTCTGCCACATCGCGCGGAAAATCTTCTTCGGCCTCGACGCGGTCACGGCGCAGGGCACGCATGGTCAGCTGATCGGTGCCGGGTGCGCGCCCCAACCCGAGGTCGATGCGGTCCGGGTACAACTCGGCGAGTGTGCCAAAGGCTTCGGCCACCACCAGCGGCGCGTGATTGGGCAGCATGATGCCGCCCGAGCCGACGCGCATGGTATGCGTGCCCCCTGCAATGTGCCCGATGATGACCGCCGTGGCCGAGCTGGCGATGCCGGGCATGTTGTGAGGCTCGGCAACCCAGTAGCGTGTGAAGCCAAGCGACTCGGCATGCTGCGCAGTGCGCAGGGCAATCTGGAGCGCCTCGCCCACTGTGCCGCCTTCGCGCACGGCGACGAGGTCCAGCATGGACAATTTAATGTTCTGAGTCTCAATCATCTATTGAATGGTCGTTGCAAAAAAGGGGAACGAACCAAATGCGCAGGTTGTTGCTCTACGCGCTCTTTTGGCACCAGTCGCACCTATTCTTCGCGGCGTAACTGCGGAAACAGAATGACATCGCGAATGGATGGCGCGTCGGTGAGCAACATGACAAGGCGATCGATGCCGATGCCTTCGCCGGCAGTCGGCGGCAAGCCGTGCTCAAGCGCACGGATGTAGTCGCGGTCCTTGAACATGGCTTCCTCGTCGCCCGCCTCCTTGGCGGCCACTTGCGCGTCGAAGCGCGCTTCCTGGTCTTCCGGGTCGTTCAACTCGGAGAAGCCATTGGCGATTTCGCGACCAGCAATGAACAACTCGAAGCGTTCGGTGCTCTCCGGGTTCTGGTCATTGCGGCGCGCGAGGGGCGAGACTTCGGCCGGGTAGTCGATGATGAAGGTGGGGCTCCACAGTTGCGCCTCGGCTGTCTCTTCAAAAAACGCGAGTTGCATCGCGCCGGTGCCGGGTGTGCCGGGCGGCAGGGCGTCGCGCTGGCCTAGCCAGCGCTTGAGAAAGGCCGGGTCGTGCAATTGCGCATCGGTGTACTCGGGCGCGTATTTCTTGATGGCGTCGGCGATGGTGAGACGGTCGAAGGGCTTGCCGAAGTCGATTTCCTTGCCCTGATAGGGGAACACGGTTTTGCCGAGTACTTGGGTGGCGAGCGAGCGGAACAGCTCTTCGGTGAGGTCCATCAGATAGCGGTAGTCGCGATAGGCCTCGTAAAACTCCATCATGGTGAATTCGGGGTTGTGGCGCGTCGAGATGCCTTCGTTGCGGAAGTTGCGGTTGATCTCGAACACCTTCTCGAAACCGCCGACCACCAGACGCTTGAGATACAGCTCGGGCGCGATGCGCAGATACAACTCCATGTCGAGCGCGTTGTGATGGGTCTTGAACGGTTTGGCCGCAGCACCGCCGGGGATGGCGTGCATCATCGGCGTCTCGACTTCGAGATAGCCCTTGCCGACCATGAAATTGCGGATGCCGGTCACCACCTGCGAGCGCGTCACAAAGGTTTTGCGCGAGTCTTCGTTGGTGATGAGGTCGAGGTAGCGCTGGCGGTAGCGCGCTTCCATGTCGGTGAGACCGTGAAACTTTTCCGGTAGCGGGCGCAGCGACTTGGTGAGCAGGCGCAGCGCAGTGCATTTGACCGATAGCTCACCTTTCATGGTTCTGAACACCACGCCCTCGGCACCAACAATATCACCCAGATCCCAATGCTTGAAGGCTTCGTGGACGGCGTCGCCGACGCCTTCGTTGTTGATGTAAAGCTGAATGCGCCCGCTACCGTCCTGAATCGTGGCGAAGCTGGCCTTGCCTTGTACCCGTTTGAGCATGATGCGGCCGGCCAGCGAGACCTTCACCGACTGGGCTTCAAGTTCTTCGCGCGTTGATGTTGAGTGGGCACTATGCAGAAGCTCTGCATAGTCAGTGCGCTCAAAATCGTTGGGGAACGCTGGATGTCCTTGCTTGCGAATTTCAGCTAACTTGGCGCGTCGTTCTTGAACCAACTTAATCTCGGCGTGAACCCCAGCCAAGGTCGCGTCGAGGTTTTGGTCAAGTGCGATATCTCCCGTCGTGGATTGCTGATCTTTGAATGCACTCATGGACTAGATGCCTTTTTTTAAGCTGGCAGTGATAAAGGCATCGAGGTCGCCATCCAGTACCGACTTGGTATTGCTGATCTCGACATTGGTGCGCAGATCCTTGATGCGCGACTGGTCGAGCACGTAGGAGCGGATTTGATGGCCCCAGCCGACGTCGGTCTTGGACGCTTCGAGCGTGTCGGCTTCGGCCTGGCGCTTGCGCAATTCGAGTTCGTACAGGCGTGACTTCAACTGCGCCATCGCCTCAGCCTTGTTACGATGCTGCGAACGGTCGCTCTGGCACTGCACGACGATATTGGTCGGGACGTGGGTAATACGCACCGCCGAGTCGGTCTTGTTGATGTGCTGGCCACCGGCGCCGGAGGCACGAAACGTGTCGATGCGCAAATCAGCCGGGTTGATATCGACCTCAATCGAGTCATCGACTTCGGGGTAAACGAACACGCTGGCGAACGAGGTGTGACGGCCACCAGCGGAGTCGAAAGGAGACTTGCGCACCAGGCGATGCACCCCGGTCTCGGTGCGCAGCATGCCGTAGGCGTAATCGCCTGCAACCTTGATCGACGCTGATTTCAGACCGGCGACCTCGCCGGCGGACTCTTCGAGAATCTCTGGTTTGAAGCCCTTGCGCTCGCAATAGCGCAAATACTGGCGCAGCAACATCGAGGCCCAGTCCTGCGCTTCGGTACCGCCCGCGCCAGCCTGAATGTCGATGAAGCAACTGTTGGCGTCGAGCGCGCCGGAGAACATGCGGCGAAATTCCAAATCGGCAACAACGGCTTCGAGGCCGGCCACGTCAGCCGCGACAGCGTGCAGGGTATCGTTGTCGCTCTCGGACTTGCCGAGGTCGAACAGATCAGCCGAATCTGCCAAGCCCTGAGTCAGTTTGCCGAGGGTGCCAATCGTGGCGTCGAGCGCCTTTTTCTCGCGCCCGATTTCCTGCGCGCGCTTGGGGTCGTTCCAGAGTGCAGGATCTTCGAGCGCCGACTCAAGCTCGATCAGGCGCGCAGATTTGGTATCGAAGTCAAAGATACCTCCGCAAATCTTCACTGCGCGCCTTGAGATCGGCGAGTTGGGCGGCGAGGGCGTTGAGGTGTTCGGCTTCCATGATGAGTCTGCTGTGCTGATTTTCGAAAGCACGATTATAGCGGGGGCCCTCCGTCAGCTGTAGCGCCTACGCCGCCTCCCACGCCTCCACGTGGAGGCCCACCTTGGTTGTGCCATTGAACTCATCGATGGCCGCGCGAAACGCAATGCGCGCGCGCCGCGGCACCGGGGTGGTGGTGTTGAACTGGATGGCGTCAAATTTCTTGCCGTCTTTCACCAGCGTCAGCTTGAGGTGCTTTTCCTTGACGAGATGCTGCGACACGACCTCGAAAACGTCGTCAAATACCGGCGCCGGAAAACCTTGGCCCCAGACTTCGGCGTCAACGGCGCGCACTACCGGTACCGTCAAATACGCGGCCTCGATGGGCCCGTCAGTGGCAAGTTCACTTGAGAGATCAGACGCATTGAGCATGCTGCGCGCCGCGGCTTCAAATGCGCGTACGAACAGCGGGAAACCGTCTTGCGCCATGGTAACGCCGGCCGCCGCCGCGTGGCCACCAAAGCGGCGAATCAATGCAGGATGGGTTTTGCTCACCAGGTCGAGGCAGTCGCGTAAATGCAATGCTCCGATTGAGCGACCAGATCCTTTGATTTCGCCATTTTCGCCTGGCGCAAACACAAAAGCCGGGCGATGAAACTTGTCTTTCAGACGTGAGGCCACTATGCCGACAACGCCTTGATGCCAGGTGGCGTCGAACAGACTGAGGGTGTAGCGCTCACCAGCATCAACGCCCTCTAATGCGACCAGCGCGCTGTCCTGCATATCGGCTTCGATGCTGCGCCGTTCGCGATTGAGGGCGTCAAGCTTTTGTGCAAGCGGCAACGCTGCATGGAAGTCTTCCGCGATCAGGCATTGGATGCCGAGCGACATGTCGTCGAGGCGTCCGGCTGCGTTCAGGCGCGGGCCGGCGGCAAACCCCAGATCGAAGCTGGCAGCGCGGCGAATATCGCGTCCCGCCACTGTGAACAGGGCGGCGATACCGGCGCTGGCCTTTCCTGCTCGCAGGCGCTTGAGGCCTTGCGCCACCAGGGTGCGGTTGTTGCGGTCAAGTTTGACCACATCGGCTACCGTACCCAATGCCACCAGGTCGAGCAGGCTGCCCAGATTGGGCTCGACATTGACAAAAGCTGCGCGCGCGCGCAGTTCGCTGCGCAACACGAGCAATACGTAAAACATGACGCCCACGCCAGCCAGGTTCTTGCTCGCGAACTCACAACCCGGTTGATTGGGATTGACGATGCAAGCGGCGGCAGGCAATCGCTCGGAAGGTAAATGGTGATCAGTTACCAGCACCTGCATGCCGGCCGCATTGGCGGCGTCCACCCCTTCGATGCTGGCGATGCCGTTATCCA
>JANLTL010000593.1:0-3188 GCA_031362905.1 Burkholderiales bacterium
GGAAATTCAGAGAACGCGGTCAAGTCGCAAATCTGGATCGCCGTGTCGGTTTATGTCCTCGTCGCGATCATCAAAAAGCGCCTCAACCTCGACGCCTCGCTCTACACTTTGCTACAGAATATGTCAGTAACCATTTTCGAGAAGATGCCCTTGCAGCAAGCGTTTCCAGGCACCAACTACACAATTCCCGATGGCATGCCGCGTAACCAATTGAATCTATTCAGTTATTAACCGGACAGTAGTGAAAATTTCCTGAAGTTTTATTTATTAAGGTATTCCGTTACGCCGTACCCAATGGCACTCAGCAGACAACCGCCGATTGCCACCGATCCGATCACCCGCACCCCCGACGAGATGCCGAGCGCAAAAGCGTCTGCCTGAATCAAGCCGCTCGCAGCGAGTCCCAAACCGATACAACCAGTCACAGTCAATAGGTTGCCGACCACGATCGTCAGACTGCTGATGTATTTCGTAACTGTGTTCATTTCGCATGAAAACGGGTGCGCAACAGGAGCGCCTGCAGGGTAACGACACCCGCTTTCGCGGGCATCGTCTTGTTTTCGGCCGTTAAACGTTGCGCGACCGAATTGCAAGTAGGGTTCTTACTTCGGCAGTACTACAGTGTCGATCACGTGGATCACGCCGTTGTCGGCAACGATGTCGACGGCGGTGACGTTGGCGTTGTCAACCTTGACCCCGCCCATGGTGCCCACGGTCAGCGAAGAGCCTTGGACCGTCTTGACCATGCCGGCCTTGACGTCCTTGGACATCACCGTGCCCGAAACGACGTGATAAGTCAGCACGGCGGTCAGCTTGGCCTTGTCGGCCAGCAGTGCGTCCAGCTGGGCTTTGGGAATTTTCGCAAAGGCTGCGTCGGTCGGTGCAAATACTGTGAACGGGCCCTTGCCCTTCAAGGTTTCGATCAGGCCGGCAGCCTGCAGGGCCGCTGCGAGGGTATTGAAGTTACCCGCGGAAACGGCGGTATCGACGATGTCCTTGGCGTTTGCGGCGGACATCAGACAGAACGAAACGGCTACGGCGGAGATCAGCTTTTTCATGACATTTCCTTTTTTGGTCAGTGGATAAAACGGTGGACTGGTAACAACAATTTCGCTTCGAGAAGGGTTCTACGGCACATTTGTACTTGTATTGAACTCTTAATGAATCCGTAATGTACTCGAATATGATGCAATTTAACAGATATATTTTCAACTTTTTGCCTAGTTGAATCGATTATGATTGAATTTTAAGCATATTTTCTGATAATATGAGTTCAAATACAGTTCATCTAGAGGCCGCTATGTCAACCCGTGTGCAGAAAACGCTTGAGGAACCTGTGTACCGCAGCGGCGCAGTGGCCCGCTTCACCGGCATTCCGGTGCAGACCCTGCGCGTCTGGGAACGCCGCTACAAGATCGTTGGCCCCCGTCAAAGCGCGACGGGGCAGCGCTTGTATACGGCAGCAGAAATGGCGCGCCTGGCGCTAATCAAACGGCTGGTCGACTCGGGGCACGCCATCGGCTCGATTGCCGCGCTCGGCCCCGATGCGCTACGGGCCATGCTCGACAAGGTGTCTCGCGCGAATGTCGCGCCACCGCCTGCGCCGCAGAGCGGCCAGGCAGCAGGGATCGCGCTGCCCCTGGTGCGCGTGGCCATCGTGGGTGAAGCGCTAAGCTTGCGGGTGGCGCATCATCACCTGGCAGCGCTGCAGATCGTGGCGGCAAGTCCAAACATGGCGGCTGCCAGCGAAATGTTCAGAGGCGTGACGGCCGATGCACTGCTCATCGAGTTGCCGACCCTGCAGCGCGAAACACCCGAGACGATTCGTTCTCTGGCGCGACAAATCGGCGCGCAGCGCATCGTCGTCGAATACGGCTTCGGCGCGCAACGCGTCGAGCAGGAACTGCGCGCAGCCGGCTGCAGCCTGGCGCGTGCGCCCATCGAGCTCGAACAGCTGGAATCACTTTGCGGCGCGCCACCCGCCGGCCTCCAGCAGGGCACGCCTGCCGCGCTGCCGCCGGTCGATCCTGCTGCGCCGCGGCGTTTCGACAAAAAGGCGCTCGCCGAAATTTCGATGGCTTCCGTCAAGTTGAAGTGCGAATGTCCGCACCATCTGGCCGAATTGCTGATGCGCCTGGGCGATTTCGAGACCTATAGTGCCGAGTGCGAAATCAGCAGCACGGCCGATACGGCGCTACACCAGTATCTGAAAGACGTGACGGGCAATGCGCGCGCGCTGCTGGAAGTGGCGTTGCTGCGTGTTGCCGAGGCTGAGGGTCTTGCACTGCCTGGATGAACAGGGTTGCGCGCGTGGCTCGCCTTTCACCGGGCCGGCCATATCTCTCGTCACCCAAACACGTGAAAGTGACTGTCACCAATAGGGTTCAAGACAAGGTCTGCGGTCAATGCGGTTGAGCGGAGCAGGCCATCGGCAATTCTGCGCCTGGCCCCGAAGTCACCTGCCCCACGCACGCTTACGTTTTGCGCCACTCCGCCATGCAGCCTCAGCCCGAGTGCGCGCGTTACTTTCAGAATAGTGGCAAAACTTGGATTGCCCGCGCCTGAGAGCGCCTTGTACAAACTCTCACGCCCCATCCCGGTTTCCTTGGCCAGTTGCGTCATGCCTCGCGCGCGCGCGAGGTTGCCCAGCGCCTTGGCAATAAAAGCCGCATCGTCGCCGGCCTGTTCGAGACAAGCTTCAAAATACAAGGCCACGTCTTCTTCGGTCTTGAGATGCTCGGCGCTATCCCACTTGCGCAGTTTCAATGCCATGTCGATCTCCTACAGTGCGCGCGCCTATCCCTCAGATGCGCAAACCAAACATCAAAGGTTTGCGTTGTTCGCAAGTGGATCATGAATCTGATTGTATATTTTGGGATACATCAAGTCAATCCGCACATTACCTGCGGCACCGAGCCAGAAATTGCATATGGGCATGCAGCGAGAAGTGTTGGTGGAAGCGGCTCTTGACTTATATGTGCCGGAAAAGCGTTGATGGGAGCGGATCACATCGAATTGACAAGATCAACTCGAACGCGGCCCCCTATCCAATTCTCTTATCCACTCTGTTCCCTACTCGATTATCTTGTCGGCACTGATCATCAAGGACTGCGGGATCTTCAAACCGAGCGCCTTGGCGGTTCCATGATTGATAAACAGTTCGAATTTGGTGGGTTGCTCCACCGGCA
>JANLTL010000594.1:0-3518 GCA_031362905.1 Burkholderiales bacterium
GAAAATTGCGCTGCCCACAGGGCGTCGAGCCCGGCGGCCGTCGTTGACCCGACGCTCGTGCCTGCCTGACCCGTTCCCCCGACCCAGCGGTGCACGGCATAGCCAGCCAGCCCGGCGAGGGCACCCGTGGCGGCCAGCATGCCGCCGACCAGCCATGGTCGCCGTGTTGGCGCGGAAGGCATATCCGCAGGCCGATCGTCCACGCTAGCCCGCCTCGGAGAGAAACCCGGCCGCCTCATGCGCCGCCTCGGCCTCGGCCATGCGCCGCAATACGGCTGCGGCATCACCGCGTGCCGGCTCACCATCAGCCGCCGGCACCAGTGCGCCGCGCTGGTCGTCCTCGTTGTAAATCACCAGGTTGACGGTGCAATTGGCGTGCTCGAAGGACAGCACCGGCACCTTGCGCGCCAGCGCGCGGTTGAAATGGGGCCACTCGCTGGTGCGGTAGTCGATCTCTTCGTCAATCAGGATCACTTCGACCATCTTGGTCGACTCGGCGAAAAGGTCGATGGTGATGGCGGCGTCCGGGCCCGCCGTGCCCTTCCACACCGGGCCGGTGAGGCAAGGGTGGTAGCGCGCAAAGCCCTCCATCAAGTCAAGCGCGATTTCGCGCAGCGCGGCCACGCGCGCGTGCTGCTCATCGTTCTGGAACAGCGTCTGGTAGGCGCGCAGTTCGGCCTCGACTTCGTCGTTGGAAGGCAGCGCATCGGAGGACGCAAACCCCAACTGCCGCGCGGCCTTGCGTTTGGCCGCGCCGAATTCGGCAATGCCGTCTTCCGCCATCAAGCGCGCCGCCTGCGCCGCGATGGCGCGGCGCGAGTGCTCGGCGTGTTTGCCGTGTTTGGTGCTGGTGGCTTTGGCGGCTTTGCCCATCGGCCAATTGTACCGAGCGGGCAACCGCCGCAGCTAAAATCGGCCCGCTATTGCACACACCCGCGCACGCGCCTATACACGCGCACATGCGCGCACCCGCACCCGCACCCATACACACACGCAGCCGACGCCAACCACTCGCATGCATATTCACATCCTCGGCATTTGCGGCACCTTCATGGGCGGCATCGCCGCCATCGCGCGCGCGGCGGGCCATCGTGTCACCGGTTGCGACGCGAATGTCTATCCGCCGATGAGCACGCAATTGCAGGCGCTCGGCATCGACCTGATCGAAGGCTTCGCGCCCGATCAGCTTGCGCTCAAGCCTGAGCTGTTCGTCATCGGCAATGTGGTGTCACGCGGCAACCCCTTGATGGAAGCGATTCTGGACGCCGGTGCGCCCTACGTTTCCGGCCCGCAATGGGTGGGCGAAAACCTGCTGCGCGGCCAGCACGTGCTCGCCGTGGCGGGCACGCACGGCAAGACCACCACCAGCGCGATGCTGGCGTGGATCCTCGAATCAGCCGGGCGGGCACCGGGTTTCCTGATCGGTGGCGTGCCGGAAAACTTCGGTATCTCGGCACGCGCGGCCGGCAAGCCACGCCAAGCGCATATAGGCGGCGCCGCGCCGCTGTTTGTCATCGAAGCCGACGAATACGACACCGCCTTTTTCGACAAGCGCAGCAAATTCGTGCACTACCGGCCGCGCACCGCCATTCTCAACAATCTGGAGTTTGATCACGCCGACATCTTTGCCGACATCGGCGCGATCGAGACCCAATTCCATCACCTCGTGCGCACCGTGCCGGGCCAGGGCTGCATCATCGCCAACTGGCGCGAGGAAAGCATCGCCCGTGTGCTCGCACGCGGGCTGTGGAGCCGGCTCGAAAAATTCGGTGTGCCGGTCACTGCGACTCAAGGCTGGCGTACCGGGGAGGCTGACGAGGCCGGGGCCTTTGACGTCATCCACGACGGGCAGCTTGCAGGCCGGGTGCAGTGGGACCTGCTCGGTGAACACAATCGCCTCAACGCGCTGGCCGCCATTGCCGCTGCCCGCGATGCCGGCGTTGCGCCCGCCGAGTCCATCCCCGCATTGGCCGCATTTCGGAGCGTCAAGCGGCGCATGGAAGTGCGCGGTGTGGTCAATGGCGTCACGGTCTACGACGATTTTGCGCATCACCCCACGGCGATCGCCACCACCATCGCCGGCCTGCGTCACAAGATTGGCCGTGCGCGCATGCTTGCCGTGCTCGAGCCGCGTTCCAACACCATGAAGCTTGGCGCCATGAAGGCGCAATTGCCCGCAAGCCTCGCGGGCGCCGATCTCGTTTTCGGCTACGGCGCCACCAGCGGCAAGGATGCCCTCGGCTGGGATCTGGCCGACGCGCTCAAGCCCCTGGGCAGCAAGGCTTCCGCATTAAATGCCCTGGAACCATTGGTGCAAGCCATTCTTCAGGCAACGCGCGATGGCGACCATGTGCTGGTCATGAGCAACGGCGGTTTTGGCGGCGTGCATCAAAAAATTCTCGACGGCCTTGCCGCGGCCCGCTGATGCTGCTTTATCTGCACGGCTTTCGCTCATCACCGCAGTCGTTCAAGGCGCGGCTGCTCGGCGAACACATGGCGCGCCTGGGACGTGCGCGCGAGTTTGCGTGCCCGCGGTTGCCGCCCGGCCCGGCCGCCGCAATGGCGCTGGCGCGCGAACTGGCCCGCGCCGTTGCGCCCGCTGAATTGACCGTCGTCGGCAGCTCTTTGGGCGGCTATTACGCGACCGCGCTCGCCGAAGAAACCGGCTGCCGCGCCGTGCTGCTCAACCCGGCCTTGCGCGCGTTCGAGAAGCTCGCCTCACATGTCGGCCCGCAGACCGCGTATCACGAGGGTGGCGCAGCGTTTGAATTCACACCGGCCTATCTCGACGAGTTGCGTGCCCTGCATGTGTCCAGCATCACTCGGCCCGAACGCTACTTCCTGATCGCCGCGACCGGTGATGAACTGCTCGACTGGCGCGAAATGGCTGCGGCGTTTCCTGGTGCGCGGCAAAAGATCATCGAGGGTAGCGATCATGGGCTGTCGGGGTTTGGCGAATATCTGGGCGAAGTCATGGCGTTCGCCGCTTGACCTGCCGGAAGCCTGAAAACTGAATGTAAATAAATCACAGACAAACGTGAAGGTGAGAAGATAAACTTGAATATGGAAGAAAATTTTGAGAGTCGCGGCGCACCTGGAGTGCCGCCGTCAGAACACAGCGGCAATCAGACGCGGCATTGCGAGCCAGTCTTGCCGTGACTGCGGTCAACCGGTTCGCTGCGGATAACGAGGCAGAGCAATGAAGACGCTTTATTCTATTTTGGGGGTGGACCCGGGTGTGTCGCCTGAGGACCTTGAGCAAGCGTACTTGCGCCGCAAGGTGGCCTACCCACAAGCGAAACTCGATACCGACGAGATATTGCGGATTCAATGGCAGGGCATCGAGCAGGCCTATAAAACACTGGCCAATCCCGATGCACGCAACATGTACGACCGCCGCCTCAAGAATGCGGGCGTCAAAACGGTGACTGTAATGCCGCTGGATGATGTGGGGGCGTATCGCCATCTTCCCTGGGACGATCATGGCACTATTTGTAATCATGAGCATGAATGTTTCA
>JANLTL010000599.1:0-3233 GCA_031362905.1 Burkholderiales bacterium
GAAGGCGATGCGCTCGCTCAACCGGCCCATCATCGATACCTTGGCGGGCGTGATCGCGCGTGGGCAGGCCGGCGGCGTGTTCCGCAGCGACATCGAACCGGTGGACGTGCATATGGCGATTGCCGCGCTCGGCATGTTCAACGTCACCAACCAGTACACCTTTGGCGCCATCTTTCAGCGCGACATGGGGGCGAAGGGAAATGTCCGTCAACGATGCGACATGGTCACCGAGATGATCCTCGGCTACTTGCGCAAGACAGAAAATCCGGGCGGAAAAAAATAGCAACGAATAGCAACGAATAGCCAGGGATAACAACAGCAACATCAGCAGGCCAGCGCGACCACCCGATTCATTCACAAGGAGACATACCATGACACACAACACCAATCGCCGTTCCGCCCTCAAGGCAGGTGCTGCACTTGCCGCTACCGGCGCACTGCCGGCCTGGGCGCAGGCCAAGCCGACCCTCCGCTTCGCGGCGGTATTCTCGGACAAAGACATCCGTGCGGCCATGATCCAGATGCTCGCCAAGGATGTCGAGGCCGACTACAAGGTCGAATCCTTCCTCAACGGCTCGCTGTTCAAGCAGGGCACCGAGTTGGTCGCCCTGCAGCGCGACAACCTAGAGATGGGCAACATCGCGCCGCAGGACATCTCCAAGCAGGTGCCGGCCTGGTCGATCCTTACCTCGGCCTACCTGTTTCGCGACGCCAACCACCTGAACAGCTTTTTCGCCAGCGACCTCGGCGCGCAGATGAAGAAAATGGTCGAGGACCAGGTCAAGGTGAAGATCCTCGGCCCGACCTTCTTTGGTACCCGCCAGGTCGGCCTCAAGAGCAAAAAGAAGATCAACACCCCCGCCGACATGGCCGGCATCAAGCTGCGCATGCCGCCCGGCGACGCCTGGCAACTGCTGGGCCGCTCGGTCGGCGCCAACCCCACGCCGATGGCTTACGCCGAGGTCTACACCGGCCTGCAAACCGGCGCGATCGACGGCCAGGACAATCCGCTGCCCAACGTGCAGAACATGAAGTTCTACGAGGTGATGTCGCAGATCGTGCTGACCTCGCACCTGGTCGGCTTCGACCTGCTCACCGTCAACCTGAAGACCTGGAACGCGATGTCGCCGGCCAGGCAGAAGGCCTTTCAGTCTGCGGTCGACAAGGCGATAGCCTGGAGCGCCGCCGAGCACCTCAAGCGCGAGGCCGAGCTCGCCGACGGCTTCAAGAAGCAGGGCCTCGACGTGTATGCACCGGATGCCAAGGCGTTTCGCGATTTCGCCCAGAAGACCTACCTGGCCTCGGATGAGGCGAAGGCATGGCCGGCGGGCATGCTCGAGAAGATCAACGCGCTGAAATAGGGCTTCGCACGTAACGCCCGCGCCTCACACCCACATCGCATACCCGCACCACCACCGGCCGTTTCGAACGGCCGGCGGTTTTTTGATTCCGGAGTTGCACTGCATGCAGTCATTTTTCGCCCGCGCCGTCCCCTGGCTGCAGCGGCGCGCCGAGAACGTCGCCGCGCTGCTGCTGGCGCTGATGTTTGTCGCCTTCATCGTGCAGATCGTGTTCCGCTACGTGTTCAATCTGCCGGTTGGCTGGACCCAGGAGCTCACCGTGGTCTGCTGGCTCTGGCTGGTGCTGTGGGGCGCTGCTTTCGTGGTGAAGGAAAGCGAGGAAATCCGCTTCGACCTCGTCATTGGCGCGGTTGGCCGGCGTGCGCGCCGTGTCATCGGCATCTTCACCGGCGCGGTCATCATCGGCCTGTACGGCTTCTCGCTGCCGGCCACTTATTCGTACGTCAGTTTCATGAAGGTCGAAAAATCCTCTTACCTGAAAATCCGCATGGACTGGCTGTTCTCGATTTACGTGATCTTCGCAGTCGCGGTCATCGTGCGCTATGTCTGGATCGTCTGGCAACTGCTGCGCGACCGTGAACCCGATGCGCCGGCCGATCCGGCCGCGGTGAGTTCCGGCCTGTGAACTTCGCCAGCCCCTTCTCCCTTGCCTTGATGGCGATCGTGGCGCTCAGCCTGCTTGGCCTGCCGATCGGCCACGCGATGATCGGCGGTTCGGTGCTCTATCTATGGTTGCGCGGCATCGACATGGGGATTGCCGCCGAGCAGTTGCTCAACGGCATGAACAGCAGCTACGTGCTGCTGGCGATCCCGCTGTTCATCCTCGCCGCCGAATTCATGAACAGCGGCAGCATCATGGACCGGCTGCTGCGCTTCTGCAACGCCCTGGTCGGGCGCTACCGCGGCGGCCTGGCGCAGGTCAACGTGGTGCAGAGCATCATCTTTTCTTCCATGTCCGGCTCGGCGCTGGCCGACGCGGCCGGTTCCGGCAAGCTGATGCAGACCCTGATGACCCGTGACGGCAAATACACCCCGGCCTTCGCCGCCGCGCTCACGGCCGTCTCTTCGGTGATCGGGCCGATCATCCCGCCCTCGATTCCGCTGGTGCTCTACGCGCTGGTGTCCGACACCTCGGTGGGCTACCTGTTCCTCGCCGGCGTGATCCCGGGCCTGTTGATCGGCATCGTGCAGATGGCGCTGATTGCGTACACCGCGCGCAAACGCAATTTCCCCGTGGAAGCAGTGGTGCCGCTGCGCGAGTTGCCGCGCGTCACCTGGGATGCCTTCCCGGCCCTGATGATGCCGGTGATCCTGCTTGGCCTGCTCTATTCTGGCGTGACCACGCCAACCGAGGCGGCAGCGGCAGCAGCGGCGTATGCGCTGCTGGTGTCGGCGCTGCTTTACCGCAGCATCGGCTGGCGCGAGGTTCACACCTCGTTGATGACCAGCGCACGCATCACCATCTCGATCGGCATGCTGATCGCCGGCGCCATGGTGTTCAACTATGTGATTACCGCCGAGAACATCCCCAAGACCCTGGCCGCGCTGCTCAAGGGCTGGGAGATGAGCCCGCTCGGCTTCCTGCTGCTGGACAACGACATCCTGCTGGTGCTCGGCTGTTTTCTTGAGGGCACCACCATCCTGCTGGTGATTGTGCCGGTGTTTTTGCCGACTGCGCAACTGGTGGGGGTCGACCCGGTGCATTTCGGCGTGGTTGCGGTGGTCAACATCATGATCGGCCTGGTGACGCCACCCTACGGGCTGCTGCTGTTCATGATGGTCAAGATCGCCAACGTGCCGCTCAGGGACCTGGTGCGTGAGGTGCTGCCCTTCCTCGCGGTGATGATCGGCGCGCTGGCGGTGATTACCCTG
>JANLTL010000642.1:0-2201 GCA_031362905.1 Burkholderiales bacterium
GTCAATGTCGCGCTCCTCAATTTCAAGGACGAGCCGGTCCCCGGCGGCTTTCCCAAAGGCTATGCGGGCATCATCCATTTCGGCATGTGGGTCGACAACGTCGAAGCCGATGGCGCCAAGATCAAGGCTGCCGGCGGCGCTTATCTGACCGGCCGCAAGGAGACCGGCCCCAACGTCTATTACGAAGTCAAGTACAAGTCGCCCGACAACATCGTGTTCGACATCACCGAATCGGGCTGGAAAGGCGCCGTAAAGGACGTCGTGCCCGCCGCCGGCTGAACGCGACCAGCAACGTCATGCAGCCAGCATCCAATCGCATAGTGGTCCTCGCGCTGACGCCGCTGGCGGAGCGCGCCCGTGCGGCCCTGCTGGAGACCTACCAACTGTGCGCTCTGCCCGGCGCGTCGCGCGATGAGGCGGTGGCGCATTTCGCGGCAAGCGGGGTGCGTGCCGTCGTCACCCACGGCTCGGTCGGCATCAGCGCCGCGCAGATCGCGCAACTGCCGGCCCTTGAAATCATTTGTGCCTTTGGCACCGGCCATGAAAACATCGACGTTGCCGCTGCGCGCGCACGCGGCATCATCGTCACCCACGCACCGGGCGCCAATGACGCGACCGTTGCCGATCATGCGCTGGGCCTGATGCTGGCGGTCGCGCGGGGATTCACCTCGCTCGATGCTGCCGTGCGCAACGGTGAGTGGCATCAGGCGCGCACCGAGCGCGCCGCCTTGAACGGCAGCCGCCTCGGCATCATCGGCCTCGGTCGCATTGGGGCAAAAATAGCAGCGCGGGCGGCGGCGTTCGACATGCAGGTGTCGTACTGCTCGCGCCAGGCGCATCCCGAGGTACCGTGGACGCATAGGGCCGATGTCGAACAATTGGCGCGCGACAGCGACTTTCTGGTCGCGGCCTGCCCCGGCGGTGCGGCAACCCGCCATCTGGTCAACGCTGCGGTGCTCCAGGCGCTCGGGCCCGAAGGCTTTCTGATCAACATTTCGCGCGGCAGCGTGGTGGACACCGCAGCCCTGATCGCAGCGCTCGAGACTGGTGCCATTGCCGGCGCCGGCCTTGACGTGTTCGAAGGCGAGCCGGCGATTCCTGCGGCGCTGCTTCAGTGCCGCAACACCGTATTCACACCGCACATCGCCGGCCGCTCACCGGCCTCGATTGCGGCTCAGACAGACATGCTGCTGGCGAGCCTGGCAGCGCATTTTGGCGGGCAGAACGTACCCTGCCAGGTGCCCTGACGCGCTCCGCACAACCATCACCCTTACCAATTCATTTGCCCATGCCTACCATCGCCACCACCATCATCCAGACCCTCGCCGAAGAAATCATCAGCGGCACCCTGGCGCCCGGCCACAAGCTTGAGGAAAAGCTGCTTGCCGAGCGCTTTCAGGTATCGCGCACGCCAGTGCGCGAGGCGCTGCGCGAAATGGGGGCGCGCGGCCTGATCGAACTGATCCCGCGGCGCGGCGGCGTGGTCGCGAACATCGGCATTGCCGAGTTGTCGGACATGCTCGAGGCCGAATGCGAACTCGAAGCCCTGTGCGCGCAACTGGCTGCGCAACGCATGAGCGTGGTGGAGAAAAAACAGCTGGAGCGCCTGCATGAGCAAACCGAAGCGCTCGTAAAGAGCCAGAACGAAGGCGATTATCTGGCCTTGAACAAGCAATTTCACGACCTGATCTGTGCCGGCACCCACAACAAGACCGTCGCCGCCATGGTCAAGGGCTTGCGCGATCGCCTGAGCGCATTCCGCAACGCGCAAGCGGGCACCGAACGCCGCCTCGCGGTTTCGCACGAAGAGCATGGCGCGGTGGTCGAAGCGATTCTGTCGTCCCAGGGCGCTGCCGCCTACGCGGCGATGCGCAATCACAACGCGCGTCTGAGCACCAAGGTACTGGACCGCTTGCGCGATACCCGCCTTGAGCGGCCGCCGGCCGCCACGCGGGCCCTCGCATCAGCCACGTACTGAAAACTGCATGCAGCCAGACACGCGCAAGCCATCACGAACGGAAAGCCGAGTCACGCCACCGAGGAGCAGGCCATGCAACCCAAAGCATCATCGAGCAGCAGCAAGATCAATCGCAGCTTCAGCGTCAACGGCAAGCGTCACAAGGTATCGGCGTTTCCGGATCAACCCCTGCTGTGGGTGCTGCGTGAACAACTCAAGCTGACCGGCACCAAGTTCGGCTGCG
>JANLTL010000644.1:0-3081 GCA_031362905.1 Burkholderiales bacterium
CCCGGCGGCACCATTACCGGCAATACGATGATCCTCGGCTTGTCGACTCAAAAAACGGCGGAGATTCTGCACGAGATGGTGCCCGCCGCCAAGCGCATTGGACTGCTGACCGACCCAGCGCTGCCGGCCTACCAGGTCACCAAAAAGCTGTTTGAAGAGGCGGCCGCCGCCCGGCGCCTGACCCCGGTGTATCTCCATGCGTCGAGCCTGCAGGACTTGCCCAACGCATTTGCCAGCGCGGTCACGCAGCGCGTCGATATGCTGGTGGTAGAAAGCGTGGCGCTGTATGCCTCTGAACCCAAGCTCATCGTTGATCTGGCCGCGCGCCACCGCCTGCCGGCGATTTACTCGGTTGATTCGTTCATACCGGCCGGCGCGCTGGTGGTCTATGGCTATAACGGTGCGCGTTTTTTTGCCAATGCCGCCGTGTTTGTTGACCGCATCCTTAAGGGCCGCAAGCCCGCCGAGCTGCCATTCGAGCAGCCGACAACATTTGAGATGGTGGTCAACATGAAGACCGCGAAGTCACTCGGCCTGAAGATTCCACAGACGGTGTTGATCCGCGCGAACCGGGTGATTGAATGAAACATTGTTTCGCCAACCTGCACCTTGCTGCCGGGCATCCGCCTGTAAGTCTTGGCGGAAGCCTTCGCGAAAGGTTTGCCACAGCCCATGGTGAGAGCCATTCTTCACCATTCTTCAAAGGACGGACAACATGAATCACCGCCGCAAATTGATCGCCGCGCTGGGCGCGGGCGCGCTTACCCACGCGCTCACCCATGCCGTGGATGCGCACGCACAAGCATCCGCCAACCCGTCTGCCAACCCGCTCGCAAGAACCCTGCGCATCGGCTGGCTCGCACCGGGCACGGCGGCATCGCAAACCGTGCTGCTCGAAGTGCTGCGCAGCGGCCTGCGCGACATCGGTTATGTCGAAGGCAAAAACCTGGTGATCGAGGCGCGCTGGGCCGATGCCAATAGCGAGCGTGTGCCGCAACTGGCCCAGGAACTGGCAGCGGCCAAGGTTGCCGCCATTGTTACGGTGTTCACCTCCACGGCCGTCGCAGCCCGTCAGGTGGTGCGCGATGTGCCGGTCATTTTCGCTCTGGTGAGCGACCCGGTAGCCGCCGGGCTGGTGAAAGCGCTGGGGCGCCCAGAGGGCAATTTCACCGGACTGGCCAGCCTCAACATTGAACTGGCGCCCAAGCGTCTGGAGATACTGCACGAAATCGTCCCGGCAGCCAAACGCGTGGCGTTTTTCTACCGCAGCGATTTGCCGACCGATCGCAGCAAGCTCGAAGCCACGCAGCAAGCCGCGCCCTTGGTCGGCGTGCAAATACTGCCGTTTGCCCTGCAGCGCGGCACGCTGGCCGACGCATTCAAACAGGCCGCCAGCGCCGGCGCCAAAGCGGCGGTCGTGGTGTTGAACCCCAGCACATTCGACAGCCGGCGCGAGATCGTCAGCCTGGCGGTGAAACATCGCCTCGCCATCATTTACGAAATGCCGGTATTCGTTGACGACGGCGGGCTGGTGTCGTATTCGGTGAGCCAGTATGCGCAGATCGGCCGCGCCGCCTACTACCTGGACCGCATCCATAAAGGCACCAGGGTGGGCGAGCTGCCGGTGGAGCAAGCCTTGACGCTCGAATATGCCGTCAATCAGAAAGCGGCCAAGGCGATCGGGCTCAAGCTCCCCAACATCGTCATGTTGCGCGCCACCAAGGTGATTGAATGAACCGGGCAGAGATGGTGCGCAACGTTCCCGAGCGAATCAATTCAGAGAGTGCTGCCATGAACCGCCGCCGTGAAACCATTGCCGCGCTGGGCGCTGGCCTGCTGGCCGGCGCCTTGCCCGCGTTCGCGCAGCAAGCATCCACACCATCAGGAAAAATCTGGCGTGTCGGCTTTCTCCTCCCACGCCCTCGCCCCGTCTTGATTGACACCGAGTTCATCGGCGGTTTCCCGCAGGGCATGCGTGAACGAGGCTATGTCGAGGGCAAAAATCTCGTCATCGAGTGGCGCTTTGCCGATGGCGATCTCACGCGCCTGCCCGCGCTCGCAGCCGAGCTGGTGCAGTTGAAAGTCGATGCGCTCATCGGCGGCGGGCCGCAGGCCGTCCGGGCGCTGCAACAAGCCACCGCCACGATCCCCATCGTGATGGGCGTCATCGGCAATCCGGAGGCCGAAGGATTCATCGCGAGCCTGGCACGGCCCGGCGGGCACGGCCCGGCGGCAACATCACCGGGCCGATGATCAATGCAGGTGAAATAGTAGCCAAGCGGCTTCAAATGCTGCTGGAAATCGCGCCCAAGGTCAGCCGGGTTGCTGTGCTGATCAATCCCGAAACCCGCAATCATGTCGTGGGCCTCGCCGGCATTCAGGCAGCTGGACAAAAGCTCAAGGTGAAGATTCTGGCGGCACAAGCACGCACATCACAGGATATCGAAGCCGCGTTCGCCCTCATGCAGCGGGACAAAGCCGGGGCCGTCATCATGAACCCCGATGCCATCTTCAATTCGCATACGCGCCGGATCGCGGATCTCGCCCTGAAGCTGCGTCTGCCCCTGATCACGGGGATTCGCGAATACGTCGACGCCGGTTGCCTGATGAGCTATGGCGCGAGCTTTCGCGACAACTTCCATCGCGGTGCCTACTACGTTGACCGCATCTTTAAAGGCACCAAGCCCGCTGACCTGCCGGTCGAGCAGCCAACGCGGTTTGAACTCTTCATCAACGGCAAGACTGCGAAGGCGTTGGGACTGAAGATTCCGCATTCGTTGTTGATTACTGCAGAGAAGGTGATCGAATGACAAATCGCCATGCAGGCATCGAATGCGTTACAAGCCATCGGCCCAACACCCTAGGTGAATGCGGATATCACGGCATTGATGCTTCAAGAGTGTTGGTGCAAGCGCGTTTCAAAGGAGAGGTCTGATGAATCATCGCCGTCAAACCCTTAGCACAAGCCATTCTTCAACGTTGTTCGAAGAGAGATTCACATGACTCACCGCCGCACCTTCCTCACCGCCCTCACTACAGCGCTCGGCAGTGCCGCCCTGGCCCACGCCTTGCCCTCACTGG
>JANLTL010000611.1:0-8590 GCA_031362905.1 Burkholderiales bacterium
CTCCCCCACCAGCCGACGCGCAAGTCGCGCAGCCAGGAAGTAGTTCCCGAACGATGGGTGGCCGAAGCTGTATTGACGGTCGGGGCCGCAATTGAGAAAGGCGTACCTCGTCGCTTCCTGCGCCAGGTATTCGGCTGCGTCCTGGTCGGTCAGCCAATCGCCGCCCTTGACGGTGTCGTACATGTGCCACTGCCATGAGTCCACGCTCATGTTGGCCAGTGCGGCACCGACGCCACCCTGCGCCGCCACCGTGTGCGAGCGCGTTGGAAACACCTTGGACAGCACCGCTACCTTGAAACCGGCCTCCGCCAACTGGAGCGCGCCGCGCATGCCCGCGCCTCCGGCGCCGACAATGATTGCGTCAAATTTGCGAACGTTCAGAGCCATGAATAATTGCCTTGTATCAAAATCTTGTGGAAGTCAAACGGTGGCCGCGGCCGCTATCGGAGGGAAATGAATGCCTGAACGCTTCTGTGTCAACAAATCCATGCCAAGCATCAGACGGCTTCAAAGTTCACCGCTTCCGGTCGCAAACCGCCAACCGCAGGATCACAGAAAAATCTTCAATGCCCACATTCCGCAGGCCACCAACCAGACAATGGTGCCCACCTGCAGCAGCAGCCGCACACCGGTGGGCTTGACATAATCCATCCAGATATCGCGCATGCCAACCCAGGCGTGACAAAACAGGCAAGCAAGGAATGTCAGAGTGGCAATCTTCATCCACCACGAGCTGAATACGCCATACCATCCCAAGTAGTGCGCCGGTTTTTGCACCAGTATCACGATCAAAAACAGCACGGTGTAAAGCGCCATCAGTACGGCGGTGACACGCTGGCCGAGCCAGTCGCGCATGCCGTAGTGGGCACCGGTGACGAATCGCTGGGCGGGTGGCATGGAATGCTGTGTCATGACTCCGGCTCCTTAAAGAAACAGGCGCCAGCCGGCCAGCAAGGCCACCGGTACGCTGACAAAATACACTGCGCCCGCCGTCACACGTGCACTCTCCAGATCAATGCCCATATGCAGATCCAGAAACAGATAGCGAATGCCCGCGCAAAAATGGTGCAGGTAACCCCACAGGAGCAAAAACAAGGCTAGCTTGACCCACCACAGGGAAAATATTCCCGCCAGACCCTCATAGCCGATCTCGGTGCTCAGGCTTTTGTCGAGCAGCCATAGCAGGAGTGGCAGCGCCACAAACAGCGCCGCTCCGCTGACGCGATGCATGATTGACACCCAGCCCGGCAATGGCAGGCGGATTTTGGTGAGGTCAAGATGCTTGGGGCGTACCTTTGGCGGCGCTTTGGTCAAGGTCGATGACATGCGTATTTCAGTGTGGAGAAAAAGCGGGAGGAAAACCGGGGAAAGCTGCAGTGGGCGAGGCGGCAACGCAAGACGATCAATTATACATAGCGCGCTACGCCGACATGCATCGGACAGCCCTGTTAGGGCACCGTGCCACGATGTTTCTCATCAGCCGCTTGGGCGGGCGAGCCTATCGACTGCATCAATTGAGTTCGTTTTTATAAAAGTGGGCACTCGTCGAATACAGGCCCCGCCGCACCTCAGCTGGTTTATCACCGTAGGTATAGGTGACCCGATCGACCGCCAGCAATGGAGTGCCGCGAGGGACCTTGAGGATCTCCGCTGCGGCGGCGCTGGCGGCGACCGCGCGCAATTTCTCGTCAGCGCGAATCATTTTGGTGCCGAACTCGCTTTCAAACAGGCTGTAGAGCGGCACGCGTGACTCGATCAGACGTGCCGCAGTAAGCCCTTTGAAGAGCGTACCGGGTAGCCAGATTTCATCGAGAACAAAGGGGACGCCGCCATCTGAAAGCAGGCGCTTGATCAATATCGTCGATTCACCCGCCTTGAGGTCGAGCAAGCGCGCCGTCTCGACCGGCGCGCGCGCGCGCCTGCATTCCAGAATGCGGCTATCGGGATAGCGCGGCGGGCCTTCGACGGGTGTGAGGCGCAAAAACCTGAATTGGGTGCGCCCCTCGGTGTGGGTGGCAACGAAGGTGCCACGCCCCTGCCGGCGCACGAGCAGATTTTCGCCAGCCAACTCGTCGATGGCCTTGCGCACCGTGCCCTGGCTTACCTTGTAGCGCGCGGCGAGTTCGATCTCGCTCGGAATCAGCTCACCCGGCTTCCATTCACCCGCCTCCAGACTCCCGGTCAGCAAAGTCTTGATCTGCCGGTAAAGCGGGCTGAATGTCGCGCTCGACTGCGGCGCCGGCGTCAAAGCGGCAGCGCCGGCGGCGGACGCCTCCGCGCCCCGGCTCGGCCCCGTTGTTGGCACCTTCTCAGCCATTTGCCAAGGTCCTTGTCATGCAATGATTGTAAGCATGGCCTGCGGCCTTGTCCATCTTTGATTTTATATCTTATATAAGATATAAGAGCTGGCTTGACGCCAGCACCCCGCAACGCCTACACTTGCGTCTTGACCTCGTGGCGCCGGCCGTTCTGGCGGTATGCTGTCGGCCCGCATCGAGCCGCATTCCCCTTCCATTCGTTATCACCCTCTACCCAGGAGATCGTCACATGGCCAAAGCCCCCGTCCGCGTTGCCGTCACCGGCGCCGCCGGTCAAATCGGATATTCCTTGCTGTTCCGCATTGCCAATGGCGACATGCTCGGCAAAGACCAGCCGGTGATCCTGCAACTGCTGGAAATTCCGGACGAGAAAGCGCAGAAAGCTCTCAAGGGTGTGATGATGGAGCTGGACGACTGCGCCTTCCCCCTGCTGGCCGGCATGAGCGCCCATGGCGACCCGATGACGGCGTTCAAGGACATCGACTACGCGCTACTGGTTGGCGCCCGCCCGCGCGGCCCCGGCATGGAGCGCAAAGACCTGCTCTCCGCCAATGCCGCGATCTTCACGGCACAAGGCAAGGCGCTCGACAAAGTGGCTTCGCGCAACGTCAGAGTCCTGGTGGTCGGCAACCCGGCCAATACCAATGCCTACATCGCCATGAAATCGGCACCGTCGCTGCCGAAGAAGAACTTTACCGCCATGCTGCGCCTGGACCATAACCGCGCCCTGTCGCAACTCGCGGGCAAATCCGGCAAGCCGGTGGCCGCGATCAAGAAGCTGGTGGTCTGGGGCAATCACTCCCCCACCATGTACCCCGATTACCGCTTTGCCACCGTGGACGGCACCGGCATCAAGGGCATCATCAACGACGAAGTCTGGAACAAAGACACCTTCCTGCCCACCGTCGGCAAGCGCGGCGCGGCTATCATTGAAGCCCGCGGCTTATCGTCGGCAGCCTCTGCGGCCAATGCCGCCATCGACCACATGCGCGACTGGGCTCTCGGCACCAACGACGAATGGGTCACAATGGGCATTGCGTCGGATGGCAGCTACGGCATTCCCGAAGACACCATGTATGGCTTCCCGGTGATCTGCGCCGGCGGCGAATACACCATGGTCAAGGGACTCGAAGTCGATACTTTCTCGCGCGAGCGCATGGACTTCACGCTCAAGGAACTGAACGAAGAGCGTGACGGCGTCAAGCACCTGCTCAGCTGATCCTGGAGCGGCGGCGCGCGCAAAACGTGCCGCCACATTGCTGCCATGCCAGTCCACCCGCGCGAAGTACTCTTCGTTGACGGCGCACCCCTGCCGGTGATGCCGGTCTGCCAGCATTTTGCGGGCAATGAAAAGTTCATCCGCAAGGGTTTTGCCCACCAACGCACCACTGCCGTTGCGGGAAGTGCAGTATTCGACGTCCTGTGTGACCTTGAAGATGGTGCCGCTGCGGGACAGGAGCACAAAACCGCCGAAATGGTCGGCAGCCTCATTGCCAGCGACGACAATGCATTTTCGCGCGCGGGCGTCCGAGTCCACGACGCCGGTCATCCGCATTGCATGAAGGACATTGAAACCGTCGTGCGCATGGCCGGCAGCAAGCTCGCATTCATCACCTTGCCCAAGTGCGACGGCCGCATGGATGCACTCAAGATCCTCTCCTACATCAACCATGTCGGTGAAGAAGTGGGCTTGAAGCGCCTGATCCCCCTGCACATCATGATTGAAACCCATCAGGGCTTGCGCGAAGTGTTCGACATCATGGCCCTGCCGCAGATCGAAGGCGTGACGCTCGGTATCATGGACTTTGTGAGTGGCTTCCAGGGCGCGATTCCGGCCTCGGCCATGGCCTCGCCGGGTCAGTTTGAACATCCGCTGGTACGCCGCGCCAAACTCGAGATCAGCTCTGCTGGCCTCGGCAATGGCGCGATCCCGATCCACACCATTACCCAGGACTACAAGGATCTGTCGGTGGTCGAAGGCGATGCACGACGCGCGCGTGCCGAATTTGGCTTTCTCGCCAAATACAGCATTCACCCCGACCAGATCGCCCCGATCATCAAGGGCATGCAGCCTGACCAGATGGAGATTGAAGACGCCACCGCCATCTTGATCAGCGCCCAGAACAAGGACTGGGGCCCGGTTGGCTACAAGGGTAAATTGCACGACCGCGCCAGCTATCGCTACTACTGGCAGTTGCTCGATCGCGCGTCAAAAACCGGTGCGTCGCTTCCGGATGAAGCGCGCAAGGCTTTTTTCCACTAGGGAACACATCATGAGCAAGCAATCCGCTGGCGCCAAGTTTCGCCAAGCCGTCAAGGACGAGAGCCCGCTGCAAGTGGTCGGGACCATTACCGCCTACGCCGCACGCATGGCAGAGCGCACCGGCTTCAAGGCAGTGTATTTGTCCGGTGGCGGCGTCGCCGCCAACTCGCTGGGCATGCCCGACCTGGGCATCAGCACCATGGAAGATGTACTGACTGACGCACGCCGCATCACCGCCGTGTGCAGCCTGCCTCTCATGGTGGATATCGACACCGGTTGGGGCAGCGCCTTCAACATTGCCCGCACCATCAAGATGTTTACCCAGGCCGAAGTAGCGGCCGTGCACATGGAAGACCAGGTTGGCGCCAAGCGTTGCGGCCACCGCCCGGGCAAGGAGGTGGTGACCACCGGCGAAATGGTCGATCGCATCAAGGCCGCTGTCGACGCCAAGACTGATGCTGAATTCGTCATCATGGCCCGCACCGACGCCCTCGCCTCCGAGGGCCTGAACGCAGCGATTGATCGTGCCTGTGCCTACGCCGAGGCCGGTGCCGACATGATCTTCCCGGAAGCCATCACGCAATTGGAGCAGTACAAGAAGGTCAGGGATGCAGTAAAGGTGCCGATCTTGGCCAACCTCACCGAATTCGGCTCGACACCGCTGTTCACAATCGACGAACTGCGCACCGTGAATGTCGATATCGCCCTGTATTGCTGCGGCGCCTATCGCGCGATGAATGCCGCTGCACTCAATTTCTACCAGGTGTTGCGCAAGGAAGGCACACAGAAGAATGCAGTGCCGACCATGCAGACCCGCGCGGACTTGTACGATTACCTCGGCTATCACGATTACGAGAACAAGCTTGATGCGCTGTTTTCGCAAGGCAAAGGCAAGTAAACCCACCTGCCGCTTGAAGTCCCGCTTGATACCCGCTTGATACCCACTGCATTCGATAAAAAAGTAGCCCGGAGAACACCATGAGCGATACCCCTGTGACCCCTGCGACCACCGGCCCTAAACCCAAGAAATCAGTTGCCCTCTCCGGGGTGGTGGCCGGCAACACGGCGCTGTGCACTGTCGGCCGTTCCGGCAATGACCTCGCCTACCGTGGCTACGACATCCTCGACATCGCCGACGTCTGCGAATTTGAAGAAATCGCCTACCTGCTGGTGCACGGCAAGCTGCCCAACAAGGCCGAGCTGGCCGGTTACAAAACCAAGCTCAAAGCCCTGCGTGGCCTGCCGATGGCCGTGAAAGCGGCTCTGGAAGCGCTTCCCGCAGCATCGCACCCAATGGACGTGATGCGCACCGGCGTCTCGGCGCTGGGCTGCGCCCTGCCCGAGAAGGACGACCACAACCATCCCGGCGCGCGCGACATTGCCGATCGCCTGATGGCGTCACTAGGCTCGATGCTGCTCTACTGGCACCACTTTTCGCAAAACGGCCGCCGCATCGAAGTCGAAACCGACGACGACACCATCGGCGGCCATTTCCTGCACCTGTTGCACGGCAAAAAGCCCTCCGAGTCGTGGGTCAAGGCGATGCACATCTCGCTGATCCTCTACGCCGAGCACGAGTTCAACGCCTCCACCTTCACCTGTCGCGTGATCGCTGGCACTGGCTCGGACATGTTCTCCGCGATTTGCGGCGGCATCGGCGCGCTGCGCGGCCCCAAGCATGGTGGCGCCAACGAAGTCGCCTTCGAAGTGCAGAAGCGTTATGAGTCCGCGGATGAGGGGGAGGCCGACATTCGCGCCCGTGTGGAGAGGAAGGAAGTCGTGATCGGTTTCGGCCACCCGGTCTACACCATCTCTGACCCGCGCAACAAGGTCATTAAGGAAGTGGCGCGCAAGCTCTCCAAGGAAGCCGGTGACATGAAGATGTTCGAGATCGCCGACCGCCTCGAAACGGTGATGTGGGACGCCAAAAAAATGTTCCCCAATCTCGACTGGTTCTCGGCTGTCAGCTACCACATGTTGGGCGTGCCGACTGCGATGTTCACACCGATTTTCGTGATCGCCCGCACCTCCGGCTGGGCCGCCCACGTCGTCGAGCAACGCATCGACGGCAAGATCATTCGCCCGACCGCCAACTACACCGGGCCGGACGATCAGAAGTTTGTGGCGCTCGCCAAGCGCTGAGCCCCCAGCGCTGCGCCCGTAACCGATCAACGCGCCAGAATCCGCTCCCACCAACGGTTTTCAGCCATCGCCCTGCTACCCAGATCCATACATCCATGAACAGCGCCGACCGCAAGCCATTGCCGGGCACGTCCCTGGCCTACTTTGATGCGCAAGCCGCAGTGGAGCGCATCCAGGCTGGCGCTTGGGCGAAGCTGCCCTACACGTCGCGGGTGCTGTCCGAGAACCTGGTGCGCCGTTGCGACCCTGCCACGCTGACCGATTCGCTCAGGCAGCTGATCAAACGCAAGCGCGACCTGGATTTTCCGTGGTACCCGGCACGCGTGGTATGCCATGACATTCTCGGCCAAACCGCCCTGGTGGATCTGGCCGGCCTGCGCGACGCCATCGCCGCCGAAGGCGGTGATCCGGCCAAGGTCAACCCGGTGGTGCCGGTGCAGCTGATCGTCGACCATTCGCTCGCGGTCGAGTGCGGCGGGTTCGACCCCGACGCCTTCGCCAAAAACCGCGCTATCGAAAACCGGCGTAACGAAGACCGCTTCCACTTCATCGAGTGGACCAAACTCGCGTTCGAGAACGTCGATGTAATCCCGGCCGGCAACGGCATCATGCACCAGATCAACCTCGAAAAGATGTCGCCGGTGATCCACTCCATCGACGGTCTGGCGTTCCCTGACACTCTCGTCGGCACCGACAGCCACACACCGCATGTCGATGCCCTCGGCGTGATCGCCATTGGCGTGGGCGGCCTCGAAGCCGAAAACGTCATGCTCGGCCGCGCCTCCTGGATGCGCCTGCCTGACATCATCGGCGTCGAGCTCTCCGGCGAGAGCCAGCCCGGAATCACCGCCACCGACATCGTGCTTGCGCTCACGGAGTTCTTGCGCAAGCAGAAGGTGGTTGGTGCCTATCTGGAGTTCTACGGCAGCGGGTCATCCAAGCTGACCCTCGGCGACCGCGCCACCATCTCCAACATGGCTCCGGAATATGGCGCCACCGCAGCGATGTTTTCGATTGACCAACAGACCATCGACTACCTGCGCCTCACCGGTCGCAGTGACGAGCAGGTCAAGCTGGTCGAGACCTATGCCAAGGTTGCGGGCTTGTGGTCCGACACACTGGCGCAAGTCGAATACGAACGCGTGCTGCGGTTCGACGTTTCAAGCGTCGTACGCAACATGGCCGGCCCGTCGAACCCGCATGCGCGTGTCGCCACCAGCGATCTTGCCGCCAAAGGCATCGCCAAAGCTTGGGCCCTTGAAGCCGGCAAGATGCCCGACGGCGCCGTCATCATCGCTGCCATCACGAGTTGCACCAACACCAGCAACCCGCGCAATGTCATCGCCGCCGGCCTGATGGCGCGCAACGCCAACCGCCTGGGACTTACCCGCAAGCCCTGGGTCAAGAGTTCACTGGCCCCCGGCTCCAAGACGGTCGAGTTGTACCTCGAAGCAGCCGGGCTCAAGAGCGAACTCGAAAAACTTGGCTTCGGCATCGTTGGCTTCGCCTGCACCACCTGTAACGGCATGTCTGGCGCGCTCGACCCCAAGATTCAAAAAGAGATCATCGACCGCGACCTGTACTCGACGGCGGTGTTGTCAGGCAACCGCAATTTCGATGGCCGTATCCACCCCTACGCAAAGCAGGCCTTCCTGGCCTCGCCGCCGCTGGTTGTCGCCTACGCGATCGCCGGCACCATTCGTTTCGATATTGAGCGCGATTCATTCGGTAACGATGCGCATGGCAAGCCGATCACGCTCAAGGACCTGTGGCCATCGGACGCCGAAATCGACGCCATCGTCAGCGCGAGTGTGAAACCTTCACAGTTTCGCCAAGTCTACATTCCCATGTTCGAGAAACACGCCTA
>JANLTL010000659.1:0-6320 GCA_031362905.1 Burkholderiales bacterium
GGCAGCATGGTCTTGCTCCTCGAGAAAGGGCAGCCTGTTTGGCTGAACCTGTAAGGGCATGCTACGGCTGCACGGGCGTCAAGTCACGTGAATATTGCGCACGCTGGAGCGTGAATATTCACATCGATTCGGCCCATGCCATCGGCCCGCGAGCCACAACAGGGGAGCTACACGCGCCAGTTCTCAAGTTTCAAACGCGCGATCCCGCTAAAGTGTCTGGTGTTGTCCGTGACAAGAACCATGCCGACGTGCCGCGCATGCCCTGCTATGAGCGCATCGGGCGTTGCGATGGATCTGCCTTTTTCTGACTGCTCGGCCCGGATCAATCCCGATTCCTGGCCAGACGCGCAGTCCATTTCCACGCATTGCACGGTGGCGAGTATGTCTGCCATGAATGCGAGGGCGTGCTTTCTGACGCGCCCTGGACCGGTTTCGACTTTTTCGCGAAGTTCAGAGGCGATCACCGGATTGATGAAGCATTTTTCGGCGGTCACTTCGATGATGCGCCGTTCGATCTGCTCGGCTCCACGCGAACCATTGGCCAGGTGCATGAAGACGTTGCTATCGAGCAGATACATCAGAGGATGCCTTTAAGCCCCTTGACTGCCTTGAGAAAGCGCGCGGTCTTCTCGTCGGGTACTGGCATGGGTTTGGCAGCTGTTTTTCGTGAAGGGCGTGCTGCTGCATGTTTCCTGGGCTGATTGGCGGTGCTGGCGGCGGCTGTTTTCATGCGCATGCTCCCTCTGGCAAGAGCGCTTATTGTAGCAACGCAGCCTGTCGATTGCGCCAGGCAATCGCTGCGTCTTGCCACAAATTCTGCTGCAAGTCTTCTTCAATCACTTTCGTGGTCAGAGGCAACAATTGCTGCGGCGGCATCATCCCGGGCGCGCAAGCATTCGTCTGTGCAGATTCACTCGATCACATCGTCAGCACGCAACAGCAACTCCTGGGTTACGGTCAGTCCCAACGCCGCCGCCGTCTTGCGGTTCAGGGTGAATTTGAGGTGCGTCGGCTGCTCAACCGGCAGGTCTGCGGGTTTGGTGCCGGTGAGGATGCGCACCACGAAGCGCGCCACCTTGCGATAGTCGTCGGCGACGTTTTGCCCGTAGCTCATCAACGCGCCGATCTCCACGGCTTCGCGAGTCCACCAGATGCTGGCCATGCGCTGTTTGGTGGTCAGGTCAACGATGAGCTGGCGCTGACTCAACAAGAACCCGTCCGCCTGGACGATCAACGCCTGCGCCTGTCGTTGCGAAGCCGCAGCAATGGCTTCGCCGATCTGCTCCGCCGTGCGCGCCTCTATGGGCATCACTTCCATTTTCATGACCTTGGCCGACGCCTGAATCTGCCCGAGTATCTTTGGCACGTTCGGGTTGTCGGGGTTGATCAGTACCGCGACGCGCTGCAACTTCGGATTGGCGGCGCGCAACAGCTCGAGGTAATTGCTGCTGACATCGTCGATGGCGTTCGAGACGCCCGTGATATTGCCGCCGGGGCGGGCATAGCTCGCCACGAAGCCGAGCGCCACCGGGTCGCCCACGGCGACCATCACGATCGGGATCGTGGTGGTGGCACGCTTCACCGCCTGCACGATGGGCGGGGTGGCCGCGAGAATCACATCAACGTTGGCCTTGACCAGTTCCTCGGCCAATGGCGCCGCGCGCTCGTATTTTCCCTCGACGGAGCGCACCTCGAACCGCAGGTTTTTCCCCTCTACATACCCCTGCTCGGCAAGCGCCTTGAGGAAATGACCGTAAGTGGGATCGCCGGCAAGATTGGGAATGGGTGCGCGCGGCAACAAGACGCCGATGCGCGACACCCGGCCGGGTTGCTGGGCAAAGACCCCGGGCGCCACAAGTGCGCCAAGGCCGATGGAGAGTACCTGTCTGCGATTGGTCATTCGATCACCCGATGTGCCTGCAACAGCACCACCTGCGGCACCTTGATGCCCATTGCCTTGGCAGTTTTCATGTTGACCACCATTTCAAACAGGGTCGGTTGCTCGACCGGCAGCTCGGCCGGGTTGGCGCCTTTGATGATCTTGTCGACGTACACCGCAGCGCGGCGAAAATATTCAAGATCATTCGGCCCGTACGTCATCAGCCCGCCGGCGTCGGCAACGGCAGGCAGGGCGGCGATGCTGGGCAGGCGATGCTTGAGCGCGAGCGCGGCGATTTGATTGCGCAGGCCAAAGGTGAAAGGCTCGGCGGCAATCACCAGGGCCTGGACGCCGGCCTTGACTGCGGCATCGAAGGTGGCCGGCAGTGCAGCGGCGCTGGCTGTTTCAAGGCTCAGCAATCGAACCCCAAGCTGCCGCGCGGCGGCCTCGGCGGCCTCGACTTGTGCCTTGCCCGTGGGGGCATTCCAGACAAACCCAAAGCGCTGCGCGCCGGGAACCATTTCGTGCAGCAACTGCATGCGTTTGCCGGTCGTATCCCGGGTGAGCAGACTGACGCCGGTGATGTTGCCGCCCGGCCGTCGCAGGCTGGCGACAAGGCCCTGCCCGACCGGATCGGCGCTCGGACACATCACGATCGGCGTGCGCGGGGCTGCCTTCTTTGCGGCAGCGGTCGCGTTGGCGCCAGTGGCGACAATGACGTCAGGCTCAAGGCGTGCGAGATCGATCGCCTGATCATCGTTGGGCGTGCCCTCTTGCTGCGGCGCCCGAAAATCGTAGCGGACATTCTTGCCTTCGACATAACCAAACTTGCGCATTTGCGCAACGAACGCATCCCACTGGTATTGGCGCGTTGCCAGCGGGCCGCCAGGCAAAATGCCGATGCGCCAGATTTTTCCCGGTGGGCCGGCAGGAGTGCCTGGCGGTTGTGCCAGCGACGAAAACGGTGCCATGAGTGCGCCCGCGCCCAGGGCATTGAGGAGTGTGCGGCGGCGATTCATGGGAATCCCCCTCTATAAAACGCTGAAGAATGGCTTGCACCAAGGGTTTTGAGGCGATGGTTGTGAGGTATCGTGGCGTGCATGGCGCGTGGATTCATTCAATCACCCGCTCCGCGCGCAGCACTATTTCGTAGGGAACCGCGAGGCCAAACGACTGCGCCGTTTTCCGGTTAAGCGTCAATTTAAATCTGGTCGGTTGCTCGACTGGAAGGTCCGCGGGTTTCGTGCCTTTGAAAATCTTGTCCACGTAGGTCGCGGCCCGGTGGTAGCTGCCGTCGTGGCTCGGGCCGTAGCTCATCAGGCCGCCGCTTTCGGCGTACTCGACCCAGGTGTAGATCGAGGCCAGCCGGTGCTTCATGGCCAGTTGCGCGATCTGTTTGGATTGCTGATTGAAATAGCCGTCGGACGCGACGATGAAGGCGCGCGTCTTGGCCTTGACCATCGCGCTGATCGCCGCTTCGATCTCTTGCGGGTCTTGCGCCTCAAGCGTGGTGATGCGCACGCTGACCGTTTTCGCCGCTGCCTCAACGTGCTCCAACAGGGCGGCGTGGCCGCGATTGGTGGGATTGACGAGCAGCACCACGTGGTTGAGCTTGGGCACCATTGCGAGCAACATTTCCAGATGCTTGGCACCGAGTTCGACCGAGACATTTGAGGCGCCGGTGATGTTGCCGCCGGGGCGGCCGAGGCTTTTGATGAAGCCGCTGCCAACCGGGTCATTGGCGTTGCCCATCACGATGGGGATGGTGCTGGTGGCCTTCTGTGCCGCAGCGGTAGGCTGGGTGCCGGCCGTGACGATGACATCGACCTTTTGCGCCACCAGCTCTGCCGCCAGCGCCGCCAGGCGCTCGGCTTTGCTGTCAGCAAAGCGCCACTCGATGACGAGGTTTTTGCCTTCGACATAACCGAGCTCACGCATGCCGCGCACGAAGCCGCCGATGTGATCGGCTTCGATCGAAGGCGGGCGATTTCTGATGACGAGAAAGCCCACGCGCAAGACTTTGCCGGGTGGCTGGGCAAAAACGCCGAGTGGGGCAACGAGCGCAATAGCACCGAGAGCGAGCACGCGTCGCCGCTTTCTGTCCAAGTGTGAATTCGTTTGCCCGGATCGATTGGTGGTCGACGACATGAACGTTCTCCTTTGCCAGCGCCGGCTGCGTGGCCGGACCTACCCAAGAATGTTACTGCTGCGCGGGGCGCAAGTCATGTGAATATCTCGCACGCTGGAGCGTGAATATTCACACTAATTTGTTCTATGCCACCGGCCTGCGAGGCGCATGCGAAGCTGTTCCTGGCCGCATGCATGGCTCAGAGGCGCTTGCACCAGGGGTTTTAGGCCAGGTCTGGACGGGATTGGAAAAGCCTGCTGGTGCCGGGCGGGTGCGTGCAAGTGCGTGCAAGTGTGAGGTGACGCACGCACTGCATTGCACTACAATGAATTTCCTGCAAGGAGAACCGTGATGGAATCCCAACTGACCCTGCGCCTGCCTGCCGAATTGTCCGCCAAGCTGGACCGCGCCGCCAAGCGCATGAACCGCAAGCGCTCCGACGTGGCGCGGCTCGCGCTCGCGCAGTTTGTCGACGACGGCACCCCGGCGGGCCGGCCCGCCGACCTGGTGCGCGATCTTGTCGGCAGCGTGCAAAGCGGCATCCCCGACCTGGGCACACGCCACCGCGAACACTTGCTCGCGCGCGTCGTCCGTGGCCGGTGATCTGCTGCTCGACACCGGCGCCTTCGTCGCGCTGGTCGACCGCAGCGAGCGCCGCCACGCCGATTGCGTCGCGGTGCTGGAGGCCTGGCACGGGCCGATTTTCACTACCGAAGCGGTGCTGACCGAGACCCTGCACCTCGCCGGGCCGGGCCGGCCGGCACAAAATGGGCCGCGCTGGCAGGCGCAACAGGTCTGCCTCGAATTCGTGCTGCGCGGTGCCTTCAACCTGGTGCCGGCCTCTGCCGCGAGCCTGCGCCGGACTTCAGTTTTGATGGACAAGTATCACGACGTGCCGATGGACTATGCCGACGCCACCCTGGTTGCGCTCGGCGAGGAACTCGGCTGCCACCGCGTGTTCACGCTCGATGTGCGCGGATTCTCCGCGTACCGGCTGGACGGGCGCAAGGGGTTTGAGATGCTGCCGTGATGCGCAGTTGTTACGCCTATGGATTAAAAGAAACTCCAGCGGCGCACCGAAGCGCAGCGCCAGCGGGCGCGCTTGGTCAGCCGGTACCATTGATCCAGCGTTGTCGGGCAATCGGGCAGCGCGGCTCTGCACCATGGCGATCACGCAAACGTCTGTGAGGTTTCATTCAATCACCCTCGTTGCCTGAAGCAAGAATATCTGCGGCAGCGTCATCCCGAGCGCACGCGCGGTCTTCTGGTTCACCACCAGCTCATACACATTGGCCTGCTCAACCGGCAGGCTGGACGGTGGCCTGCCGCTGAATACTTTGTCGACCAGAATCGCGGTACGCCGGTAGGCATCGGGAAAATCGGCGGCGTAGGCCATCAATGCGCCGGCCTCGACGTAGGGCGCGTTGCCGTACGACGTGGGCAGCCGATGCTTGATCGCGGTCTCGGCGAGGCGCTGCCGGAAGCGCGTGTAGGCAGGGTCGGGAATCATCAGCACGGCTTGCACCCGCGCCTTGGCAAATTGCGCGAATACGCCCGCCACGTCTTCTTCGCGGGCAAGGCCAACGATGGTGAGCTTGATGTTGACGCGATCCACCTGCGTCTTGAGTTCGGCCAGGCTGCGGGTGGCGTCGGCATTGTCCGGGTGATGGAACACGCCAAGCCGCGACAGGCCCGGCACGGCATCGCGCAGAATCGACACGCGCTTCGCCGCCAGCTCATACACCAGCACCGACATGCCGGTGACATTGCCGCCGGGCTGCGCGAGCGACTTCACCACGCCCAGGCCGACCGGGTCGAAGCCCAGAGCGAAGACGATCGGTACCGTCGTGGTGAGCGTCTGAGCGGACTTCGCAACGAGGTCGGTGCCGACCACCAGCACGTCCGGTTTGAGCGCCAGCAACTCCTGCAGCAAGGGTGTGATGCGCTTGGGGTCGCCATCGGCAAAGCGCATGTCGAGGACAAGGTTTTGCCCTTCAATCCAGCCTTGGCTGCGCAGGCCATCGGTAAAGCCCTTTATCCACGTGGCAGTGGTGGCGAGGTTGGAGGAATTGAGGTAGCCGATGCGGCGCACCTTCGTGACGGGCTGGGCCAGGACGTGCAATGGCGCGGCGAGAGCGCCGGCACCAAGCGCGAGAATCGATCTGCGCAGCGTCATTCGATCACCGTCTCCGCGCGGAACAACAATTCCTTCGGCATCGTCAGCCCGATCGCCTTGGCGGTCTTGAGGTTGAGCACGAGTTCGATGATGGTGCCTTGCTCCACCGGCAATTCGGCCGGTTTGGCGCCCTTGAT
>JANLTL010000213.1:0-2646 GCA_031362905.1 Burkholderiales bacterium
CACCACCTGGGCCGGTGAAACCCATGTGATCGTGGCGCGCAATGGCGCCGGGCTGGTGCACGCGTTTGAAAACTCCTGCGCCCATCGCGGCGCCAGGCTCACCTCGGCGGTGCGCGGCAACGCGGCGCACCTGACCTGCCCCTACCACCTGTGGACCTACACCCTCGAAGGCAACCTGCAGGGTGTGACGTTCCAGCGCGGAGTCGGCGGCAAGGGCGGCATGCCGGCCTGCTTCGAGAAAAAGGACCACGGACTCAACAAGCTGCGCGTGGCGATCTACGGCGGCCTGGTGTTCGGCACCTTCAGCGATGCCACGCCACCGCTCGAAGAGTTTCTCGGGCCGCACTCGATGTCGCAGATCGACCGCCTGCTGGTGCAGCGCAAGCCCAAGGTGCTCGGCTATCTGCGCCAGCGCATACCCGGCAACTGGAAACTCTACAACGAAAACGTGCGCGACCCGTATCACGGCTCGCTGCTGCACCAGTTTCAGGTGTCCTTCGGCCTGCAGCAGCCGACCATGCGCGGCGGCATCAAGCTCGACGCCGATTTGAAGAACACCTGGAACCATTCGATCGTCACCGAGCAGGACGCCGCCAGCCAGAAAATCGTGGCCGAGGCCTATGCGGGCACCGGCAAGTTCAACCCCGACCTGAAAATGGCCGACCCGGCGCTCACGAAGGTGCCGCTGGACCTTGACGACAACTACAAGACCACGATTCTCTCGATGTTTCCCACGCTGATCGTGGCGCAGGTCGACAACACCTACGCGATCCGCCACCTGCGCCCGAAGGGACCGGATCTGGTCGAGTTGCATATCACCTATCTCGGGTTCGAGTCGGATACGCCGCAGCAGACCCACGACAAATTGCTGACCGTCAACTTCATCGGGCCGGCCGGTTACATCTCGCTCGAAGACGGCGAGGCGCTGCGCCTGGTACAGCAAGGCATCCGTCACCGGCGTCCGGGAGGCCACGAAGTTCTGGAGATGGGCGGCGTCGGGCCGATCGTGGATACCGATTACCTCTCACAGGAGATTTCGATTCGCGGCTTCTGGTCGTTCTACCACCAGATCATGGGGCTGCCGGCCGCCGGTCGTGCCGAGGGCGCATCATGAAAAGCACCACGAACGACTCGACCACGCAGGCGCGGGTAGAAGCATTTTTGTATGAGTACGCCGCCAGCCTGGACGAGGAGCGCTTCGACGACTGGATCAAACTGTTCGATGCAGACGATTGCACCTACGAAGTCTTGTCACGCGAGAATCGAGATCTGGGCCTGCCGGCGCCGATCATGGGCTGCTACTCCTGGGGCATGGTGTGCGACCGGGTGGCAATGCTGGTCAAAGGCGTGTTGACCTACCGTCACAATCATCTGTTACGGCAGGTCAGCAACGTGCGGGTGCGCCGCGCCAGTGCCACCGCAGGCAGTGCAGTGATGCCGCTCACTGTCAACGCCGGCCTGGTGGTGCATCAGTCAGACGAAGAAGGCGTGTCATCGCTCTACATGGTGGCACGCTATGAGATCGACCTGATTGAAGCCGAAGATTCGTTCCTGATCCGGCGCATGGCAGTAGTGGTCGATTCTTTCGGTATTGACACCATGCTGGCGGTACCTCTCTAGCGCTGTGCATCCGACAGCGGCGGCGGCCGCGCGCCCGTGCCAGCGATAATGCGCATCCCTGCCCGGGCCGCGCCACCATGACCGCCGACACGCTCAACTTTTTCAAATATCTGTTCCTGGTGTTTGCCGCCATCCTGCCGATCATGAATCCGGCCGGTGCAGCGCCAATGTTCCTCAACCTGACGCCCGGCGCGTCGCCCCAGACACGCGCATCTCTGGCCCGCATGGTCGCCACCTTCATCTTCTTCCTGCTGTTGGGCGCCATGTTCATCGGCTCCTACGTACTCGATTTCTTCGGCATTTCAATTCCGGTGGTGCGCGTCGGCGGTGGCCTGCTGGTGTGCGCGACTGGCTGGCGTCTGCTGACCGCGGCCGAATCGCAGGATACGCACGACGCGGTGCAGGCAAGCGCCGCACCCCGTGCCGGCCAGATGAAGGCACGCGCCTTCTATCCGCTGGCGTTCCCGATTACCTGCGGGCCCGGCTCCCTCGCCGTCGCGATCACCCTGGGCGCCAGCCTCAAGGACGGCGGCAAGGAATCGTGGCTGTTGGTCGGTGCCGCGCTGAGCGGCATCTTCCTGCTTGCGCTCTCGGTCTACCTTTGCTTTCGCTTTGCCGACCACCTGCTCAAGCCACTCGGTGACACCGGCACGACGGTGTTCCTGCGCCTCTCCGCCTTCGTGCTCTTGTGCGTCGGCGTGCAGATCTTCTGGGATGGTGCCGCCGAGCTGCTGGCACCCTGGAAGCCAGCGGGTCGCTGAGACTGCCGGCGATCCATTCCCCCGCTCTTTCTGGACTCAAACGGGGCTTGCAGGCCGACCTCGTGGAAGGGCAAGCAGCTCGACGTGCAGGCCACACGGTTTGCGACTATACGATGGTGGCGGTGCTGAATTAGGACTGATGGAAGAGCCACCCCAACTCACCACCACAATTGAACCCTGACGTCCTGGCAGATTTTGCCTACAATGGCACATCCCCTCTGCATCGCGCCCCCATGCCCCAGGAACTCCGGTTTCACCGGTTCTC
>JANLTL010000668.1:0-8158 GCA_031362905.1 Burkholderiales bacterium
GTTGCCGTTGGCTCCCGGCTTGTTGACCACGGTGACCGCTTGGCCGGTCGATTCGCGCAGTCGCTCGGCATAGAAGCGCGCCGTGGTGTCGATGCCGGTGCCAGCGGCGTACCCAACCAGAAAAGTCAGCGGCCGTGCCGGGTAAGGCGCCGCAGCGCTCTGCGCGTGTGCCGCCGGGAGCACGGCAGCCAGTGACGCAAAAAGCGCGACACAAAGCAGTCCGAATCGCGTCATCGCAGCCGGCAATGTTTTTATTGGAACAGGCATCTTGGGCGCCGCCATCAAGTAGGGGAAGAGTGGATTGCGCCAAGTATACGAATCTTGGCCGCGTGGTAGCTGATGGCCGGCGCGATCATGCTCGGCGTGCTCAAGGCGGCGAAGCCCGGCCAAAGCTCGGCGCCAAGCCCGTGCGGCTGACGCGGGTTGGTCGTCGGGACTGAAATCGCCTCCTTCAGGAGCCAGCGCGCGCTCGATGGCGTGCCGGCCTCCTCGAAGAAGTGCCTGCCGCACGGGCCGGTTTCAACAACGACAGCGTGAGCCTTATCACGCCGTCTTTTTCCGGCTGCTTGGTCATGGGCAAGCCGCTGCGCGCGAACACCGTGAGCATCGGCGTGTTCCGCCCCAGCACGTCGGCTTCGAAGCGTTCGAACCCGTCGCGACGCGCGATGTCGGTAAGCACCGCCAGCAGCTTGCTCGCGATACCCTGGCCGCGAAGCTTTGCGTCGACCGCGAACGCCACTTCGGGGACGCGTGAGCCGTCGGCCGCGGCTTGCGCGACGTAGCCGCCACTGCCGACGACGACTTCGTTGGCATCGGCCTCCAGCGTGACCACCAGCACCACGCGCACCGCGAAGTCGGGGTTACACAGCCGGTCGAGGTCGGCTTCGGTCAGTTCACGCTTGTACATGAAGTAGCGCAGGTAGACCGATTCGCGGTCGAGCGCGAGGAATGCGGTTTGCAGCCGTTCGCGGTCGTCCGGCCGAATCGCCCGCACCAGGGCCGGCGATCCGTCGCGAAGGGTGATCGGTTCGGCGAACTGGCGTGTCGGGAGCGACATCGCCGTCTCTGCATCCCGTATTAGCGCAACTGCCTTGGCCGGCTTGGCTCTTGCCGACAGATGCGCCAGGTGCGATGCGGGCTTCTTCGCAACGATCTTCTTTGCAGCCGGTTTCTTCGCAACCCGCTGCTTTGCCGCGGGCTTTTTTGCGGGAGGCTTTTTCGCAGCAAGCTTCTTTGCAGCGACTTTCTTCGCAGCAGTATTCTTCACCGCTGATTTGGCGGGTGCCGATTTGCGCGCCGGCCGCTTGGCCGAAGAGGTTTGGGTGGGCACCGGTGTTCTCCCGGAAGGCTTTGGTGAATTCACCCGACCGCGGGTTTCGCGACTCGGGCACCGCGTTTGGCTGCGGGTTCGAGGCGGAATTTCACAGCCATCTCGAATGCATTCCGAGTGAAACCGAGCACGTCGGCAAAGTCGGCGTCCGACAAGCGGCGCGCATCGTCGTTGGCACGGTAGAGGTTGGCCATTTCACGCTCGCGCCCGACCAGCGCCACCATGCGGTCGATGCCCAGTTCGTCGAGCGCCTTCCACAGCAGCGGGTTGTAGGTGCGCGACAGCTTCATCGCGAAGGTCACCGGGTCATGCCGGCCCAGCACACTGGCCAGACGAAGGATCACCTCCATCGGCAGGGCCGCCTTGCCGCGCTCGGCCTGCTCAAGCAGGCGTGGGTCGTCAAGGTCGATCACTTTGCCCAGTTCCCGGGTGGTCATTCCCGCGCTCTCGCGGGCCTGGCGCAGCAGCGATCCCGCTTTCTCGATGGCCTGCAAACGGCGCGGGCCCTTGGTACTGGCCTTTGCCAGATTCAGCGACAGTTCTGCGGCCGGCCCCACCAAGCCGAGCACACCGTCGGTCCAGCGTCGCAACTGCTGCGCCACCTTGAGCATCGGTGCAACCGCGGCGAACACCAGGTCGGGTGAGGCGGCTGCCGGGCCGGTCTTGCCGCGCGTCGCAGTGGCGCTTCGTGAACGGGATTTAGAGGGCATGGAGCAGTCTCCGGTCGTTGTTGTCGGGCTGGCGCCGAGGATAGCGCATTCAACAGCTCTGTTCTGCATCACGATGCCATGTCGAACATCACCCGGGATCTCGAGCGTTCGAGGTGCTCCGCGCCAGCGAGGTGGATGTCCTTGTCTGTAGTCACTGCAAAGACTTCCACCGCTACGCCGTGTACCACCGCATTGGCCGATATCGAGTCGACACACTGATCGTCCGCCAGTTCGTTCATGTTGATGCCAGGATTGGTCTGCGCAACACGCAATACGACACCTTCCCGGTCATGCCCCCAATCATGCGGCAAACAGAACACACCGGGCATGACGCGTACGTGCGCGCCCTAATGGTGCGATTGGCACGTCTGGCGACAGTCGAAGGGAGTCGAACCCCCGTCCTGGTATCCACGGTATAACGCCGTGGCAGGGTGCCAATTTCAGCCGCCCATCCACCTCTCCGAAGGACTGAAGCGATGATTGCAGCGAAGCACAGCACCACCGAAACGGCATTGATCACCGGCGCGTCGTCGGGCATCGGCGAAGCACTGGCGGGATGTTTCGCGAAAGACGGTTTCGATCTGGTACTGGTGGCGCGCAGCGCCGACAAGCTCAAGACGCTGGCCGCCAAGTTGACCGCAACGCACGGCGTGCGGGTTCGCGTTGAGCCGGCGGACCTCGCGCAAGCAGGTGCTGCGGCAGCACTCGCTGCGGCGATGCGCCGCAAGAAGGTGCGCGTTGACATCCTGGTCAACAATGCCGGCGTGCTCGAGCACGGCGCCTTTGCCGCCATGACTCCGGCGCGGCATCAGGAGCTGATCAGTCTCAACGTGGCCGGGCTCACCGCGATGCTCGCGCATTTCATCCCGCCGATGGTGGAGCGCGGCCACGGCCGGGTTCTCAATGTCGCTTCGATCGCGGCGTTCCAGCCGGTGCCCTCGCTGGCCACTTACGCCGCCACCAAGGCCTACGTGCTGTCGCTGACCGAGTCTCTCGCCGAAGAGCTCAAAGGCAGCGGCGTGTCGATCACGGCGCTGTGCCCCGGCATCACGGCGACCAACATGGTGGCCACCGTGCAAGCAGACAACACGACCATGGCGCAGCTGCCCGGCTTCCTCATCGGCGACGCGAACGCGGTGGCTGCCGAAGGCTACGCGGCCTGCATCCGGGGCGAGGTCATCCGCATTCCGGGCGTCGTGAACCAGGCGCTCGCGTTGGCGTCGCGTGCCTCACCCAAGTGGCTGCTGCGGCGAATGTCCGGCAGTGTCGGGCGCCGGTCCATCCGCGGTTGACGGTGGACACCCCGCCCATGAGCACTAAACGAGCAAAACGCGCGCCCGCGCAACGCGCCTACGACGTGGTGCTGTACGGCGCGAGCGGATTCGTCGGGCGCCAGACCGTCGCGTACTTTGCGCAGCACGCCACCGGACTGCGTTGGGCACTGGGCGGGAGAAGCGCGGCCAAGCTCGAAGCGGTGCGCGAATCCTGCGGCGCGGGAGCCGCCGCCGCGGGCATCGTCGTCGCCGACGCCGGCGACGCCCGCGCGCTCACCGCGCTCGCGGCACAGGCCCGTGTCGTCCTGAGCACTGCCGGACCGTTTGCGCTCTACGGCAGCGCACTGGTGGCTGCGTGCGTCGAGCAGCGCACGCACTACGTCGACATCACCGGCGAGACGCCCTGGGTGCGCGGGCTGATCGACCGCCACCACGTGCAGGCAGCCAAGGACGGCACCCGCATCATCCCCTGCTGCGGTTTCGATTCGGTGCCCTCGGACCTGGGAACCTGGCTGGTCGCGGCAGCGATGCTGCAGCAGCACGGCGAGCCGTGCAGTAGTGTCAAAGCCTGTTTCTCGATGCGCGGCGGTTTGAACGGCGGCACTCTCGCGTCGCTGCTCAACGTGATCGACTCGGGTCAGAACAAGCTGGTCGCCGACCCCTTCCTGCTCAATCCCGCCGGCGCGACGCCGCACCATGCCGCCGCGCATCGCGACCCGGTAGTGCCGCATCGCGATGCCGATTTTGACGCATGGCTTGGTCCCTTCGTGATGGGGCCGGTCAACACGCGGGTGGTCCGGCGCAGCGCGGCACTGCTGGCAGGCGGCAGCGACGCCGCCTACGCGGCCGACTTCAGCTATCAGGAGTACCTGCGTTTCGGCCGCGGATCGGTGGCGGCGTTGGCGGCGGCCGGCCTGAGCGTCGGCGCGATGGTAGGGCAAGCGGCCCTGCGCTTCGGACCGAACCGCCGCATCCTGAAGGCCCTGGCGCCCGGACCGGGCGAGGGCCCGTCAGAGCGAACCATGGATCGCGGTTCGTTCCGTTGCGAACTGATCGGCAGGAGCGCCAGCGGCCACGTGGTGCGCGGCCGCCTGTCCGGCGCGGGCGACCCCGGCAATCGCGCGACCACCAAGTTCGTCTGCGAAGCGGCGCTGGCGCTGACAGGCCCGCCCGACGAGCTGCCCGGTGGCCCAGACGCGGGCGGGGTCCTGACACTGGCCACGGGGCTCGGCACGGTGCTGGCGCGGCGGCTCGCGGCGGCCGGTATGACGCTGGAGCCGATGCCGGCATGATGTGGGCGCCGATGCCGGCGTAACGTGTGCGCCGATGCCGGCTTGGCGGTGCGCCGGCCACGCGCAGTTCCTGCAGGGATCCCGCGCAGCGATGTGCATCGGGGCATCGTGGCATCGAGTCGGAAAGGGGTCGCCGTGCCGCGCGTTGGGTGTCAAAATACGTCCTCCATGAGCCCAGTCAAACTCACCCGCGAAAGCATTCTGGACGGCACCTTGCATGCCTCGGTGCGCGCCCTGATCGGCCCCGCCGAGCCGTTCATGACCGCCGCGGAGCGCCAGGCCCAGGTCAATGCCATGCTGGCCCGCGCACCGCGCCCGGGGCGCGTCTGGGTGTTCGCGTTCGGCTCGTTGATCTGGAACCCGGCATTCCATTTTGTCGAGCAGCGCACTGCACGCATCCACGGATTTCATCGCCAGTTCTGCCTGTGGTCGCGGGCCGGCCGCGGCAGCCCCGAGTTGCCCGGCCTGATGTTGTCGCTCGAGTCGGGCGGCAGCTGCAATGGCGTCGCCTACCGCCTGGCCGCAGACGCGGCCGCTACCGAACTCGACGTGCTGTGGCGGCGCGAGATGTTCACCCTGTCGTATCGCCCGGTATGGACCCACGCCCGCACTCCCAAAGGCATCGAGCCGGTGATTGTGTTCGCCGCCAACCGCGGCCATGCGCGGTATGCGCCGGGGCTTGAGGACGAGGTCATCGCGCGCACCCTGGCCACCGGCGCCGGGCCGCTGGGCCGCTGCTGCGACTACCTGTTCGACACCGTGGACCACCTGCGCCAGTTGGGCATCCGCGACCACCGACTCGAGGCCCTCGAGGCCAAGGTGCGGGCGCACGGCGCGGCCGGCTGATGCGCCTGCTGCGGCTGAGCTGCGCAGTCAACGGCGATAATGTGAGCCACAAGCACATCAGGAGACGCAAAAATGACGCTCTGGAGAAACAGCCTGCGCCAGCCCGCCGCAGCCATGGAGGCTGGCAGCGCCGGCGGCTCGACCCATGCGGTCGAAGTGCGGCGCGATGTCCAATATGTGGTGCACGGCGGCGAATCGCTCAAGGGCCACTTCTATCTGCCTGCCGGGCCGGGTCCGTTTCCGGCGGTCATCGGTGTGCACGGTGGCGGCTGGCATACGCGCAATAGCGACAACTATCAGTATTGGGGGCCGTGGCTGGCAGCGCGTGGCTACGCAGTGTTTGCGCCTGATTACCGCTTGAGCTCGGCGGAGCGCAAGTCTTTTCCCGAAGCGCTGCAGGACATTCGCGCGGCAGTGCAGTGGATTAAAGGCAAGGCCGGGGAGCTGCGCCTTGATCCAGAGCGCATCTCCCTGATGGGTGACTCGGCCGGCGGCCATCTGGTTTCGATGGTGGCGCTCGCGGGGGAGCATGCCCTGTTCAAGGACGGCAATGCTGCCGATCCATTCGGCGGCCTTTCCACCCGGGTCAAGGTGGTGGTGCCGGTGTATGCCGTGCTCGACCTGCATCAGCAGTGGCGGCATGATTTGCTGGCGCGCACGCGCGACGCCATCACCGAGAAGCTGCTCGGCGTGAGCGCGATTGATGACAAGCTGGCCTACTTCGAGGCTTCGCCGCTCTCGTACGTGTCCGGTCGTGACAATGGCACTGCATTCCTCGTGGTGTGGGGTACCCATGACGATATCGTCGATTGCGCGACGCAGAGCGAGGTGTTTCTCGAAGCCCTCAAGCAGGCGCGCTTTTATGCAAGACCGGTAATCCTGCCGGGGGCACCGCACTTCTGGTGTGCTGATCCGATTGATGAGCCGGGCAGCCATACAGGATTTCTCGCGCCGCGCCTGCTGCGGTTTTTGCAAGCCAAGTTGTAGCACGCAAGTGCTACACGGAGAATAAGCATGGAAGTTTCATTCGCCACCGAAATCGAACTCCTCAAGCTGGGCGAGGGCGAGACCTTTCGCGGCGAGGGCATTCTGGCCGTTACCAAGGCGCTCCTGCAGTCGGGTGTGTCCTATGTTGGCGGCTACCAGGGCGCGCCGGTCTCGCACCTGCTCGACGTGATGGTGCAGGCACGCCCCTATCTCGATACGCTCGGCGTACACGTCGAAGCCTGCACCAACGAAGCCTCCGCCTGCGCGATGCTGGCGGCGTCGATCAACTACCCGGCGCGCGGCGCGGTGACCTGGAAATCGATCGTCGGCACCAATGTGGCCGCCGATGCCTTGTCGAACCTGGCATCACCCGGGGTGACCGGCGGCGCGCTGATCGTGGTGGGAGAGGACTACGGCGAAGGCGCGTCAGTGATCCAGGAGCGCACGCACGCCTATGCGATGAAGTCGTCAGTGTGGCTGGTCGATCCGCGCCCAAACCTGGAAACGATTGTGCGCACGGTCGAGCAGGCGTTCGAGTTGTCGGAAGCGTCGAACACGCCGGTGATCATGGAGCTGCGCATTCGTGCCTGCCATGTACAAGGTGAGTTTGTCGCCAAGGCCAATCGCGAGCCGGTCGTTTCGGCACGGGCGCCGCTGGCCGACCCGGCCGGTTTTCACTACGACCGCCTGGCGCATCCGCCCGTCATCTTCGGGCAGGAGAAACTCAAGTTTGAAGTGCGCATGCCGGCGGCGCGCCAGTTCATTCTCGACCAGAAGATCAATGAATTGTTTGACGCCAGCGGCGCGGCAGCACGCAGCGACGTTGGCATCGTCGTGCAGGGCGGGCTCTACAACAATTTGATTCGCGCCCTGCAGCTGGCCGGCCTCGCGGATGCATTCGGCGACACGCAGATTCCGATCTTGTGTCTGAATGTGGTGTACCCGCTGGTGCCGCAGCAGATCAGCCAGTTTTGCGCCGGCAAGGCGCGCGTGCTGGTGGTCGAGGAAGGGCAGCCGGAATACATCGAGCAGGAAATTGCAACGCTGCTGCATCGAAGCGATCTGCAGACGCGTCTGCATGGCAAGGACATGCTGCAAAGCGCCGGGGAATACACCACCGAATCCATCCTCAAGGGCGTCGTAGCGTTTCTGCCGGAGACCTCGCGCGCCGATCTGGACTTGGCGCAGGCAGCGCGCACGGCTGCCCAGACCTATCTGGGTACACCGCACGGCACCAGTACCTGGTCCACCAATGCCGCGCATGGCGGCGCCAACACCAACCTGATCTCGCCGCGCCCGCCGACCTTCTGCGTCGGCTGCCCGGAGCGCCCGGTGTTCTCGGCCATGAAGCTGGTGCAGAACGAGATGGGCAAGCTGCACGTCGGCGCCGACATTGGCTGCCATGCGTTTGGCACCTTCGAGCCATTCTCGCAGGGCAATTCGATCCTCGGCTACGGCATGAGCCTGGCATCGATTGCTGGCGTCACGCCGTTCCAGCAGCGCCGGCCGGTGGCGATCATGGGCGACGGCGGCTTCTGGCACAACGGCCTGTTGTCGGGCGTGTCGTCGAACCTGCTCAACGGCGGCGACGGCGTGCTGATGATCATGAAGAACGGTTACACCTCGGCTACCGGCACGCAGGATGTGGTGTCGTCGCCGGAGGACATGTTGAAACGCATGGCCGGCGCCAACAGCGCAACCCATACGCAGATGACGATT
>JANLTL010000679.1:0-9636 GCA_031362905.1 Burkholderiales bacterium
TACGAAGCGCTCATCAAGACCCTCAAGATCACCACCATGATCATGACCGTGCTGCTCGCAGGCACGCTGTTTACCGGAGTCTTCATCGGCGGTGGCGGCATCAACACCGCCAGCATTCTGATCAACAAGCTGCACCTCACCCCCTGGATGCTGCTGTCCCTGATGATGCTGATCCTGTTCATCGCCGGGTTCTTTCTGGACTGGATCTCGATCGTGCTGATTTTCGTACCTCTGTTTACGCCGCTGATCGTAGCGGCCGGATTCGACGCGGTGTGGTTCCTGATCCTGTTCCTGATCATGATCCAGACTTCGTACCTGACGCCGCCGATGGCACCGGCCATCTTTTACCTGCGCGCAGTTGCACCCGTCGATATCACCATCAGCCACATGTACAAAGGTGTAGTGCCCTTCATCATTCTGCAGTGCGTGACGCTGGTGATTGCGATGCTGTTCCCGCAACTGGTGACCTGGTTGCCGAGCGTGATGCTCAATTTCAAATAAGTAGCGCCGTGGTCGAGAGTTGTGTCTCGGTCGAATTTGCCATGAATGCGGCGGCGCTGATTGCACTGCCGGCCCGATAGAAGGAGAAACTGTCATGACGCCCGAACAAGTTCTCGCGATCCCGCCGCGTGTGCTCACCCAGGCACAACGTGAAGCGTATTTCTCCGAAGGCTACATCCTGCTCGAAGCCATCATCGGCGACGAATGGATCAAAAAACTGCGCAACGCCACTGACGAGATGGTTGAACGCAGCCGCAAGGTGACCAAATCGGACACGATTTTCGATCTCGAGCCGGATCACCGCCCCGACAGCCCGCGCCTGCGCCGCGTCTCCAATCCCACCGAGCACCACCCGGTGTTCTGGGAGTATGTGAACAAGTCGGTGATGCCCGACGCAGTGGCCGATCTGGTCGGGCCGGATGTGAAGTTTCACCACTCCAAGCTCAACTTCAAGTGGAAGCAGGGTGGTGAGGAAGTGAAATGGCACTACGACATTTCGTTCTGGCCGCACACCAACTATTCGCCGCTGACCATCGGCACCTATTTGTACGACTGCGGCATGGAGCAAGGCCCGCTTGGCGTGATTCCGAAGAGCCACTTGCTCGACGACCCGATGCTGAGTCAATATGACGATCAGGGCCGCTGGATCGGCTGCCTGTCGGAGCGCGATGTCGCGCGTCTCGACCCGCAACGCGCGGTCTACCTCACCGGCCCGGCGGGTTCACTCACACTGCATAACTGCCGCACTGTGCACGGCTCGCCGCGCAACGATTCAGATCTCGGGCGGCCCCTGCTGCTATATACGCTGACCTCAGCCGACGCCTTCCCTTACACCGTCAATCCGATCAAGCCCAAGCACGATCAGGCGATCATTCGCGGCAAGCGCGCTGCGTTTGCGCACCACGACCCGCGCCCCTGCCTGATTCCGCCGGACTGGTCGGGCGGCTATACGTCGATCTTTTCCTTGCAACAGGAAGAAGATGCCAAGGCGGCGAGCGGCGCGATGATGTGACAACGGCGCGGCATCCCGCCGGATGCCGTCTTCGTCACACGAAAGCCGGGCTTTGCCACAAGAAGATTGCGGCTGGTGCAGCGATGGGAAAGAATGGCTACCTTATCCCGTTGAGGAGTCGGATGTGACGACTGATCTTTCGCGCCGCCGCATGCTTGCCGCCGCGCTTGGCACTTTGGGGCTCGCAACAGCCGGCATCCCCGGCATGCGCAGCGCGCGTGCCGCACCCTTGCCTGATGTCAGCCGTTTTGTGGGCGCCGCGCGGGCGCGCATCGACGGCGGTTATCTGGTTGTCACGAGCGATTCCCTGCCCGACCATGGCAGCCCGTATTTCCGCGACACTCGCTACGAGTCTTACCGCTATGAAGCGACGCAGGGCGCGCGCCCGCGTTTTCGCCAATCACCCGGCGTGATCGAGGCGCGCCAGATGGTGTTCCGCATTCCGCTGGAGCCGCAGGTATTGCAGGGGCCGCCCATGCGCACGCCGATGGGGCCGATGGGGGTGGCGCTCAACGGTGTGCCTTTCTTCAACCAGTACGCTGGCGGCGGCGCGCCGCTGTCGCACGAGGCGGTGTCGTTCGATCAGTACAACGGCCATCCTTCGCCCGACGGCATGTATCACTACCACGTCGAGCCGTATGCCCTCACACACCGCTTCGGACGCGATGCGCTGCTTGGCTTCCTGCTCGACGGCCACCCGGTCTACGGCCCGCTCGAAAACGGGCGCATGGTGTCGAACGCCGATCTCGACGAATGCCACGGCCACGCCCACGCGACGCGCGACTATCCCGATGGCGTCTATCACTATCACACCACGGCGGAGGCCCCATACATTGCGGGTGCCGGATTTCGCGGCCGCTTTGAGCGCCGCTTTCGCGGTGCGCTGACCAACGCGGGTTTCGAGATTGCCTATGTAGAGCCAGTGATGTGTACTACGGCTGCCTCACCAGCCGAAGCGGCAGCGCAGGTCTGACGCCTTGTGCAGATGCGCGGGTGTGAGGCTAAGCCTTCATTCCAACCCGCGCCGCTTCACTCCGGCAGACCCGCTCCCGCAGCACGCGCCTGCGCCACCACACGATTCTCGTAATCAGCTTCGAGCGCTTTGGCCGGGTGGCTCGCCGTGATCTGGCCGATGAAGGGCGGGTGGATCGAATAGCCGAGCATTTCCCGCACGCGCTGCGGCATCTGCCGCGCTACGCTGACCGGCACGCCGAGGATGAAATTCTCCTGTGGCCGCGCCCAGGGCTGGCAATACTGATTGGGAAACGCGAGGCGCGGTGCGGCGCTCTGATTGCGCCCGCCGCGATGCACCAAGGTGCCGGAAAACACCACGCAGGCGCCGGCCGGCATGACCAGGCTTGTGGCAGCTGCTTCGATCTGCGCTTCCGCTTCTGCGGCAGCTGCGGCACCGGATCCGATGCCATACATGCCCTGGCGCTTGGCTTCGTCCCAGCGGTGGCTGCCGGCAATCACGTTGGTGCCGCCGTTTTCAGCCGTGAACGCATCCACCGCAACGATGGTCGAGAGCGAGATCATCGGGCGCGGATGCGGCAGATGATGAAATGAGTCATCGCTGTGAAACGGTTGCGGCTTCTCGCCCGGGTTGATCTGAATTCCTTGCGATGTGGTGAGCAGAAAGTTGGCTTCGAGAAAGCGCTCACATAGAGCGAGAACGCGGGCGTCCTGCACGATGTCCCAAAACACGCGGCCACGCGCCACCAGTGTATAGACGCGCTCGGTATTGAGACCTTCAAAGCCGTTGCGGCCGGCGCGGTTGCCGAGGTAGAGCGCGAGCACGCGGCGCGCTTCGGCGAGTTGAGCGGGGCTTAAAAAATTTTCAATGACGGTGTAGCCGTCGCGTGCAATGGCAGCTGCGCGGTCGGCGACTTCGCTTTCAAGCGAGCGCATTGGATACGATCCTTGATTGCTGTTTGGCTTCTTTACTGCGCGGCACCGGGCGGACTGATGGCACGTCAAACACAGGCCGGGTCTTCCCGCCATCGTCAGCAAGCGGCGCGCCAGTCTCATCGACCGGTTGAGAGCATGGCGAGTTGATGATGTATTGCACGGATTTGTCGGCTTGTCTGGATTTCACTGTCACCGTCTGATTTTGTGCGTCCTCGAATCGTCCAAGCGCCCCCTGAAGATAAGGCTCAGAAAGTTCGACGCAAACCCACTTGCGCCCCAGTTTCTCCGCGACCATGCCGGTGACACATGAGCCAGCAAACGGGTCAAGCACCAGATCTCCGGGATTGGTCAACATGCGGATGAAGTATTCAGGCAACTGTGCGGGAAAGCGCGCTGGATGGATATCGAGGCCACTCTTGCGGCAATGGTCTTGATACTTTCCGCTTGATTCAGTGTTGGCAATGGCGAGCAGATTGGGCGGGACCGCCCCGCCATTGTTTCTTTGAAATTTGTCCGAAATATCGTGCCCCGACGGACGCAGGCGTGCCGAATAGCCGTTCTTCAAAAGGTCAAGCATGGAGTCGCTATACGGGGCCAGCACCCGCCGGTTACTGGCTTTGGGCCAGGGCGTCGGAGACAACCACCAGATGCAATTGACAGCGTCCTTGACGCGCACCCGGCGCACGTTGACCCACTCTGCCGGCGTAGGCAACTTGGACGGGTTCCACCAGAAGTGCTCCTGACAAAGATGGAACCCGTATTCCTTGCAAAGCATGACCAGCAATTCAAAGTGGTAGAGCGAACGGGTCGGCGTACCCGGCTTCCACGCGCCGCCAATGTCGATGACCAAGCTGCCGTTCGGTTTCAGTGCTCGCTTGAAGCCATCGGCGAACGGGCGGAACCACTCGCAATAGTCATCGGCGTCCTCGTTGCCGTAGCTTTTCTTGCGCACCAGTCCGAACGGCGGTGAAGTGACGATCAGATCAATTGACTCCGGTTTGGCCAGTCCAAACAAGTAGTCACGGCTGTCACCCTGGTAAATTTTGCCGCGGCGGGTTTCAAAAAACCGCTTCAGCCGGTTGCCGTCATACATGGCCTGCGGCGATACTTCGTAGAGCGCACGAGTTTGCTGTGCCGTGAATGCGTTCTGTTGATGAAGATAGCGGACGTATTCACTGATCGATTTCAGTCCCATGGCTCGAGCGGTCGATTCGATGGCGTCACGTTCTTCAGCGGTCAGCCGCACATTGGCAAAACTGTCGCGCGGAGTGTCGGTTTTGGGGCGGGCCATGCGGGAGAATCCTTCTAAAATTAACTGCAATGTTTTGTGATACAAAATCATAACTGGAATGTTTTTGTGTGACAACAATTCTTTTTGCTTTTTAGTGAGTCCCTCTGAAAGAAGGATGTCAGCATGTCGAAACAAACATCGCCGTTGAGCCAAAACCAGTTGCTCGATGTCCTGTTGCGGGCTGTTGACCGGTCAGGGTGGCAAGCGCTGACGCTGGCCGCGCGAAAGCCCTTTCGCCTGCGCATTCACACATCCGAAGAACGCGGTTTCGATGTCCTGGCATACATATGGAATTGCACGCATGGAGGGGGTGCGGCGCGCGCGGTGGACGAGTACCGTATTCAATTGACTGGCGTCGTGCCGTCACTCAATCCCCATGTAACGACGCTGCTGCTGGGATGGCATGCCGGCTACGAAGTATTTGTGGCGTTTGACATTGATCGTCACAGTGGACAGGCCAGTTCGTCTCCGTCGATTCAGATCAAGGAAGAAACTTTGTCGCAAGCACACCAGAATGCGTTTGCGCATTACCGGCGCCACACGGGCGAGGTTGCCATCGCGTTCCGGCCGGAATTTTTTGTCGACTACGCGTTGAGTTCCAGGGCTTTGCACAAGTCGGGGACGGCGTCCAAAGACCTGGCCCTGCTCGACCGGCTTGATGCGGTGTCGGAACGTGAAATTGAGGCCATCCCAAATCCTGCCCGGCAGCAAGTCATCGCGCAGATCACCAGAAAGTACCGCGCACATGATTTTCGCAGCCGCGTATTGGGCGCATATGGACACCGCTGCGCGTTCTGTGGGCTGCAACTCAATCTGGTGGATGCGGCGCATATTGTGCCGGTGGCAGACAGCGCGAGCACGGATGAAACCTCGAACGGCATCGCGCTTTGCAAACTGCATCATGCAGCGTTCGACCGCAATCTCCTGTCAATCGATGAGGCATATCGAATCGAACTGAGCCAAACCGAAAGCGCACGGCTGCATTCCGGGAACCGGCACGGCGGCATGCTGGCTTTTCAAAAAAATCTGAAACCCGCAATCATCCTTCCGCATGACCGGCGGGATTACCCGGAGCGGCGCTACCTCGTCAAGGCGCGCGAAATCAGGAAATGGTTGCCATAGTGGCACTCCGGTTTGTGCTGAGCGCACCCGAGACACCGCGCAAACGCACAAAATAAAAATTCGCTTCGGCCTGAAACCGTTGGTGCAGGCGATTATGGTAAGAGAAACGGTGAAAACCGTTGGTGCGAGCGGTTCAGCGGCCGCTGCACTTCAGCGCCAGGTCTTCTTCTTCTTCCAGCGCCGGTTGCCGCGCGCCGATGTTTCCTTCATGCCGAGGTAAAACTCCTTGATGTCTTCCTTCTCCATCAAGGCGGCGCAAGTGTCTTCCATCACGATCCGGCCGACTTCGAGCACGTAGCCGAAGTCGGCGGTCTTGAGCGCCATTTGCGCGTTTTGTTCGACCAGCAAGATAGTGGTGCCGCGCTCGCGGTTGATGCGGGTGATGATCTCGAAAATTTCCTTGGTGAGCAGCGGCGAGAGGCCGAGCGAGGGCGCGTCGAGCAGCATCAGCTTGGGGTTCGAGAGCCGCGCACGCGCGATCGCCAGCATCTGCTGCTGCCCGCCCGAGAGCAGGCCGGCGTCCTGTTTTGCCCGTTCGCGCAAGATCGGGAAATAGCCGTAGACGGTTTCGATGTCGCGGGCCACGCCGTCCTTGTCGTGCCGGATGTAGGCGCCCATCTTCAGATTGTCTTCCACCGATAACAGCGGAAACACCTCGCGCCCCTCAGGCACATGGCTGATGCCGGCGCGCACGATGCGATCCGGGTTCCAGCCGTGAATCTCCTCTGCCCCGAACTTTATCTGCCCCTTGTTCGGGTCGATGATGCCGGAGATGGTCTTGAGAATCGTGCTCTTGCCCGCGCCGTTGCCGCCGAGCACGGTGGCAATCTTGCCTTCCATCACCGTCAGGCTGACGCCGCGCAGCGCCTGCACCGGGCCGTAACTGGACTCGACGTTGAGCAGTTCGAGGATGGGGGTCGGAGGGGTTGCGCTCATTCCTGCTTCCCCAGATACGCTTCAATCACCTTTGGATCGCTCTGCACCTCGCGCGAGGTGCCGATCGACAGCATTTCGCCCTGCGCCAGCGCGAGCACACGATCCGACACACGCGACACCAGGCTCATGTCGTGCTCGACCATCAGCACCGTGATGCCGAGGTCTTTCTTGATGTCTTCGATCCAGAAAGCCATGTCGTCGGTCTCTTCCGGATTGAGGCCGGACGATGGCTCGTCGAGCAGCAATAGCTTGGGGCCGATGCACAGCGCACGCCCCAACTCCACCACCTTGCGCACGCCGTAGGGCAGGCCTGCGACCATGCTGTCGCGGTGATGCTGCAGCTCCAGAAAATCGATCACCTTCTCCACCGCTTCGCGATGCTCAATCTCGGCGCGCCGCACCGAGGGCAGAAACAGCAACTCCTGCCATAGCTTGGTGGTGGTGTGGTTGTGCCGGCCGATCAGCAAGTTTTGCAGCACCGAGGCATGCTCGAACAACTCGATGTTCTGAAAGGTGCGCGCGATGCCAAGGTTGGCGACGCGGTGCGGCGTCATGCCGGTGATCTCGCGCCCTTCGAAGGTGATGCGCCCCGAGGTCGGCGGATAGATCAGGCTGATCAGGTTGAAGATGGTGGTCTTGCCGGCGCCGTTCGGCCCGATGATGGTGAACACCTCGCCCTGTTGCACCTCGAACGAGACATTGGTGACCGCCTTGACGCCGCCAAACTGGATCGACAGATTCTCTACTTTGAAAAAACTCATATCGACTCCCCCCTTTCAAAGGGGGGCAGGGGGGATAGCCCTCGGGTTACTTTGAAAAAACTCATCGGAGCGGCCTCATTTCAAGCGATCCGACTTCATGTAGGTCTTCTGCCGCCGGAACATGCCGCGCCGGTAGAACGGAAACAGCGAAAAATAGGTGCGAATCTTGACCCAGCGCCCGTAGATGCCGAGTGGCTCGAAGATCAGAAAGCCGATCAATATCAGGCCGAAAATGGTCGGCTGCAAACCGGTCTGCTGACCAATCGCGGCGGGCAGCACGTCCTTGGCAAACACGATCAGTTGCGGCAGCGCGATGATGAACGCGGCACCGAAAATCGCGCCGTGGAACGAGCCCAGGCCGCCGATAAATACCAGCGTGGTCATCTCGATCGACACCAGCAAATTGAACTGCTCGGGCGAAATGAACTGCAGCTTGTGGGCGTAGAGCGCCCCGGCAATGCCGGTCAGCGCGGCAGAAAAGATGAAGGAAATCGTCTTGTATTTGGCCAGGTGAATGCCCATGCTCTGGGCCGAAATTTCGGAGTCGCGGATCGCCACAAAGGCACGGCCGGTCGGGCTGCGCATCAGGTTGATCATGCCGAGCAGGATGATCACCACCAGCCCGAGGGCGAGGTAATAGAACTTGGTGTCGTTGTCAATGACGATGCCGAAAAAGTCGATCTGCTTCAACTGCTTGCCCGAGTTGCCGCCGGTGACATGCTCCCAGCGCGTCACCACCTCTTCGGCGATGAAGCCGAATGCCATGGTTGCAATCGCCAGGTAGATGCCCTTGAGGCGCAAGGCCGGCAGCCCGACGATCAAACCGGCCGCCCCTGCGAACAGTGCCGCCAGTGTGATCGACACCACAAACGGCATGCCCTTGGCCTGCATGATTGCCTCGGTATAGGCGCCGACCGCGAGAAATGCGGCGTGTCCGAGTGAAATCTGGCCGGTGAATCCGATCAGCAGCATCAGCCCGAGGCCGACGATGACGTAGATCAGGATGAACACCATCTGCCCCATCAGGTAGTCGGGCAGCAGCAGCGGCAAGCCCAGCAGCACGATGCCGAGCAGCGCGTACCAGAACTTCTGCACGCCGTCCTTGAAGAGGCGAATGTCCTGGTCGTAATCGGTCTTGAACAGAAAGCGCATCAGACCTTCTTCCGCAGTTTTTCGCCGAACAGGCCCGACGGTTTGATGATCAATACCGCCAGCACGACGATGTAGGCGGCGATGTCCTTGAAGCCTTCAGGCAGGTAAAACCCGGCGAACGATTCGACCAGCCCGATGATCAGCCCGCCGACAATGGCGCCCGGGATGCTGCCAAAGCCGCCGACCACTGCCGCCGGAAATGCCTTCAGCCCGATGAAGCCCATGTTGGCGTGCACGAACGTGATGGGCGCAAGCAGGATGCCGGCAAACGCCGCCACCGCTGCCGACAAACCCCAGATCAGCGTGTTGATGCGCCGCACCGGAATGCCCATGTAGTAGGCCGCGAGCTGGTTTTGCGAGGTGGCCTGCATCGCAATGCCGATGCGGGTGTAGCGAAAAAACAGGAACAGGATCAGGCACAGGATGGTGGTGTCGACGATGATCATCAACTGGTCCAGCGCCAGCGCCGCGCCGCCGATGTTCACTACCTGCTCGGCAAACGGCGTCACGATCTTGAAGGTGTCGGTGCCCCAGCCCGGCATCATGGTCACCACGCCGCGCGCCACGTAGCCCACGCCGATGGTCACCATTACCACCGTGAACTGCGCCTGGCCGAGCACCGGGCGCAACACGATGCGCTCGGTGAGCATGCCGAACAGGGCCATCGCGATCAGCGCGACGATGATGCCAATCCAGTAGGGCATGCCGATCAGGGTGGTGGCGGTGTAGGCAAAAAACCCGCCGAGCATCATCAAATCGCCCTGGGCAAAATTGACCGTCTCGGTGGCCTTGTAGATCAGCACGAAGCCGAGCGCCACGAGCGCGTAAACGCACCCGATGGCGATGCCGCTCAACGCCAATTGAAGAAACTGCGCCACCTGATTTTGTCTCCGCGGTGCTAAGGAAGCCCGTGAATTGATTTGATGTTTTCGGGCGTCGCAGAGACTACCCGC
>JANLTL010000007.1:0-3304 GCA_031362905.1 Burkholderiales bacterium
GGCAATCACCGTCGCAAAGCCCCACACCGGAATCCGGCCCCAGCCCTCCTGCCCGGCCCCCGCAGGGAAAAAATTCCAGTACGACATCGCATCGCCAAATGCGCCATAGGTGACATTGTTTGAGGTGAAGGCAAACTGGTCCACCTGCAACAACACCTGGCCCGGCGTGAGCACGACGGCGCTCGCTGGCGGCGCAAGCGCAAACTTGCAGTTGCGAAGATCGTCGCTCTTGACCAGAAAATCCGTTGCCGCACTCGTCGATGATGTCACCGTCATGCCCCGCCCCCGAAATGGTTTGGCTGACTATACAAGCTCCGCCCCTTCGGTTGGTTGCTGTGGTTGCAGGTGCGGATCGTGACAGGGTGAATTCTTACAGGCGCGGCGGGTCCGGCACAAAGCCGACCTGGGGTTGTACCGGGAAAGGCTGCGGTACCGGCACCACGCGCGGTGCGGGGATCACGCCTTGCGCCATCAGATTGGCGCGGCTGTCGTAGTAGATCGTGATGACTTCATCCGGCGTGGGTTGGGCGCGCTCAAACTCGGTGTAGCTGACCCAGGCGTTTTCGCGCGCGCCGTGACCGGTACCGAGCTTCGATTCCGGCTGGGCCGGTACGCGTGACAGCGCGCGGCTTTCGCCACTGCCCATGCCGTCCATGCTCTTGCGTGTGGCCGATGCGGCCGGTGCGGCATCGGCCGCCGGTGCTTCCGCGGTGGCCGCGCCACTGCGCTCGGCGCGCTGCTCGCGTGCCGCGCCGGCGGCATTGGCAGTCGACTCGTCGCGGCTCGAGGCGCCAGGCCCGCCATACGGGCGCGGTGCCGGTGCTGGCACCGGCTGCTGCACCGGCGCGGGCAACTGCACCGCCGCTGGACGCTCGCGAAACACCGCCACCCCGATCACGCCGACGTTGTCCGGCCGCCCGGTGCGCGCGGCATAGGAATTGGGCAACGCAGTGAATTCGAACGCCGCCACCTGCGCTTGGCTCTTGCGCCAGCCGGCAACATCATGGCGCTGCCATGAACTCAACACGTAGCCGTTCTGGTCCCAACTGGCGCTGTCGCCACTGACCACGTTGATGCCGTCGACCGACATGACGGTCATGACGCGGCCGCCGGCCTTGTTGTGAACGCGCACGGCGTAACGTGCACCGGGCCGGCCGGCGACGTAATGCCGCCCTTGATGGGTATAGACCGGCAGCACCTGGCCGGTTTGGCGGTCGACGACATTGATGTCGGCAATCGAGCCGATGGCGAGGGCCCCGGCAGACCCGGTAGCCAGCGCCACCGCAAGGGTCAGCGCGCGCAGGGTGGGGAAGGTCATGGCAGTTCTCCTGTTTGGTGAGTGATGTTGCTGTAAACGGCTGGCGCACAAAAACGGGGTTAACCGGTTTGCTTCACCCGCTTCGCTTTAGAATCTGTGCGGGCTGCTGTGCCGCTCAACGCCCCCGGACCGCCCCTCAAGGCGGCCCGCTGATTCCTCCTCTGCTTCCCCCTCTTATTCCTCCAGTTGGACGCTCCCCGTCAAAGCTTGCCTGACCCACCCCATGGACCCGATCGAACCCCTGAAAAAAGTTGCGGAGCCGCTCAAGAAGGCAACCGCCATCCTGCATCAGGAGGGCCCGCTCGAAACCGGGCGCGGCAAGGTCACCGGCATCATTGCCTTCACGCTCGGCTTCCTGTGCGTACTGGGTGTGCTCGCGTTTCACTTTCCCGAATATCTGACGACGCCCGATCTGCGCAAGATTTATTCAGTCGACACGCTGCGCCTGGTGATGCTGGGTGCGATGGTGATTGCCGGCGGCATCGCGCTGGGCAATCTGGTGTTGCGCCGCAACCGCTGGTTGAACGGCACTGCCCTCGCGCTGGTGTTGCTGACCGTGCTGGCGGGTGGCCATCAGGTACCGGTGGGTGACTTTCCCGACAACACGCCCTACATCGGCCTCGATTGGTTCATTCTCGACCTGCTCGGCTCGACCATGATCTTTATCCTGATCGAGAAGCTGTTCCCGATCTATCAGCAACCGGTGTTTCGCCCCGGTTGGCAGACCGACTTCACGCATTTCATCGTCAACCATTTCATGGTCGGCTTGGCGCTGCTGATCGTCAACTTCGCGATCCACCGCATGTTCGGCTGGGCGGTGTATGACCCGCTGCAAAAGGGGATTGGTGCTTTGCCGTTTTTTGCGCAACTGTTTTTGATCCTGCTCGCCGCCGACTTCGTGCAGTACTGGACCCATCGCGCCTATCACGAGGTACCGTTCCTGTGGCGCTTTCACGCGATCCACCACAGCGCCAAATACATGGACTGGATGGCCGGGTCGCGACTGCACATGTTTGAATTGATCGCCACGCGCGTCTCGGTGCTCGGCATCATTTACGTACTCGGCTTCTCAAAGCACGTGATGGATGTGTACATCATCATCGTCGGCTTTCAGGCGGTGTTCAACCACGCCAACGTGAAACTGCCGTCGGCGTTCGGCCGCGCGCCGCTCAAGTACCTGATCGTGACGCCCGACTTTCATCACTGGCACCACAGTTCCGAGCGGGAAGCACTCGACCGCAACTACGCCGCACACTTTGCCTTCATCGACTACGCATTCGGCACGGCGGTGAAATCGGACCGGCGCTTCCCGGAAAAATACGGTGTCCTTGGCGACTACATGCCCGAAGGGTTTCTCAAGCAGCAACTGTTTCCGTTCACCTGGAAGGGCTGAGCGCATGATCGGCCCATGCCGACGGGCTGTAAGCCGCTCCCACCAAGGCCTGCGGGCATGCATTCAATGGAGAGACGCATCCACCAACGGCTTGCGGGCAGTGCCCTGAATGGAATTTGCACTCGTCCTCGTCATCGGCCTGATTGCCGGCACGATCAGCGGCATTGTCGGCTTCGGCTCTTCCATCATGTTGATGCCGGTCCTGATCCTCGTGTTCGGGCCATTGAAGGCGGTGCCGATCATGGCGGTCGCGGCGCTGATGGCCAACCTCTCGCGCATCATTGTGTGGTGGCGCGAGGTGGACTGGCGCGCCACCTGGGTCTACTCCGCCACCGGCATTCCCGCCGCGGCACTCGGTGCGCGCACGCTGCTGGTGCTGCCGCCACGCATCATGGAGGGCACACTCGGCGTGTTCTTTTTGCTGATGATCCCGGCGCGGCGCTGGTTGCTCGCCCACGATCTCAAACTCAAGACCTGGCATCTGGCGGTGGTCGGCGCGGTGATCGGCTACCTCACCGGCATCGTCGTCTCGACCGGGCCGATCAACACGCCGTTCTTCCTCGCCTATGGTCTCACCAAGGGCGCCTACCTCG
>JANLTL010000060.1:0-5384 GCA_031362905.1 Burkholderiales bacterium
GGTTCGAGAATGCGCTTGCCTTCGACAAAACTCTTGACGCCCTTGTTGAATTCTGATGCCGAGCCGTAGTATTCCTTGAACAGCTTGCCGTTGACTTCAACTGTCGTGCCGGGCGACTCTTCGTGGCCGGCAAACAGCGACCCCACCATCACCATCGACGCGCCGAAGCGAATTGACTTGGCAATGTCGCCATGTTCACGGATGCCGCCATCGGCGATGATCGGCTTGGTCGCCACGCGTGCGCACCATTTGAGCGCCGAGAGTTGCCAGGCGCCAGTGCCAAACCCGGTTTTCATGCGCGTGATGCACACTTTGCCGGGGCCGATGCCGATCTTGGTCGCGTCCGCGCCCCAGTGTTCGAGGTCGATCACGCCTTCGGGCGTGCCGACATTGCCGGCAATCACGAACGTCGCCGGCATTTTATCCTTGATGTGCCCGATCATCGCCTTGACCGAATTGGCGTGGCCGTGGGCGATGTCGATGGTGATGTAGTCGGCGCCGCCGTCCACTGCAAGTGCATCGACAGTTTTGAAATCCGCATCCTTGACGCCGAGCGAGATCGAGACAAACAAACCCTTGGCGCGCATTGCCCGTGCGAACGCGAGGTTGTCGAGGTCGAAGCGGTGCATGATGTAGAAATAACCGCTACCCGCCAGAAACTCGGCAATCTTTTCGTCGACCACCGTCTTCATGTTGGCAGGCACCACCGGCAAGCGGAACTGGCGTCCACCGAATTCAACACTCGGGTCACATTCACGGCGGCTATTGACCACGCAGCGGCGCGGCAACAGCAAAATATTGTCGTAGTCAAAAATTTCCATGGCGCGCCTCGCAGCAAAAGCCGGAACGTGTCCGGCGCAGTCAATCAGTAACGATGGGAAAGTTCGGGAGCAGGAAAATCAGGCGCGCACTTCGGCGATCACGCTGTCAATCAGGCGCCGCGCGATCGACAAGCGGTGCGGCAGCTGCGGTAGGGCATCAAGCGTGAACCACTGCGCATCCTCGATCTCGCCCTCCTGCGGCACGATATCACCGGATTCGTAGTCAGCCACGAAGGCAATCATCAGCGAATTGGGGAAAGGCCAGCCTTGGCTGGAAAAATAGCGCAGGTTATTGACCTTGACGCCGACCTCTTCAAACGCTTCACGATGAATGCATTCCTCAATCGACTCGGAGGGTTCGACAAAACCGGCCAGCGCGCTGTACATGCCACGCGCAAAGCGCGCACTGCGCCCGAGCAACAACTCCCGTCCGGACGGCAAATCGCGCTTGATCAGCACCATCATGGCAGGAGAAACCTTGGGGTAATAGGTCTCGCCACAACTTCCGCACTTGCGTGAGCGGCCGCCCTCAAAGATCGCTGTCGGCGCGGCACAGGCCCCGCAAAACGCGTGGGCGCGGTCAAACTCGAGCATCTGCACCGCGCGCCCGCCGATCGCGAGAAAGTCATCGGGCAGGCGATTGAACAGGGCGCGCATGTTTTCGAACGCGTGCCTCTCGGGTGCACGATTGTCAAGGGCGGGCGCGGTCCAGCACGGGGTCTGGCCGAGCAGTCCGACGAAGCGCGCCCGGCTCTTGTCGATGCGCACTGCGCCACCGAGCACGTCGGCCGGCATCGGCAGCATCGGCTGCGCCTGCGCCAAGTAGACCAGCAGGCTGGCACGGTGGAACACAAACCACAGGCCGTCTTCGCTGGTCGCTTCAGGGGCGGACCAGAGCGGTTCAAAGTGTGCAGGGAGCAGCATAGGTCTTGTGGTGGCAGGTAATGGGCCCGGAGCCCTTGTGTACCAACGGTTTCATTGACAGTGCAAAAAAATCGGGATGCAGCCGGCGCGGTCGTTCGGCGCGCTGTTGCGTTGAAAACTAAGGTGGCAGCCAGCGCGCGGCAGTGGCCAGTTTTTCGAGCGCCGCGAAGTGTAGCAGCCCACGCGATTCTGCCTTGTGCAGCGCGATCTGCGCCAGCTGTGCCGTCGCCAATGCGTCGCCAAGGGCGGAGTGGCGCACCACTGGCTCAATATCGAATCGCTGCAACCAGTGGTCAAGCGCGAGATTGCGCGGCGCATCGAACAGTGCCGGAAGGATGGCGGCCAGGTCCAGCCAGCGCAAACGTGGATCCACGCCCAGGTGCTGGCGCATCGCCCGCGCGATGAATCCGGCATCAAATGGAGCGTGGTAGGCAAAAAGCGGCGCCTTGGCATTCCACTCCAGAAATCGCATCAAAGCATCAGGCGGGGATTCGCCGCCGAGTTGCTGCTCCCCGCCGATGCCGTGAACCAGAATGTTTGCAGTTGCCGACGCAAGTGCTTGTCTGAGCACCGATTCAAAACCGGCTCCCAGATCCACCTTCATCGCGTCAATCGCCACCGCGCCGATGGACAGCAGGCGGTCCACAGATGGTGACAGCCCGCTGGTCTCGCAGTCAGCCACCACCAGCCGCGCGGACTTGAGCGACGACTCCGGTTGTGGTTCTGGGAGCGCCCGCCACGCACTCAGGCGCCCGCTGAGCGTTGCAGGCAATTCCGGACGGGTTCCAAACCAGGTGGAGAGCAGGCTCACAGTGCGTAGTCGAGGCGCAAGCGGGTTTGAAGTTTGCCCGCCTGCCGCAAGGCCTCATTGAGGATGCGGCGATCCAGTTCGTTCAAACTCGCCACCTCGATTTGATTGGGTGGCCCGCCGTCATCGAGTGCCTTGCACTGGCGCATGAGCCGCAGCATCTGGATGAAATGAAAGGCTTCCACCATCGCCTCTGCCTCTCCTGCGGTACCTGCGTGCAGCGCGGACGCTCGCAAGCGCTGTGCAGTGTGCGTGGCACCGATCCCGTGCGCCAGTGCCAACACCCGTGCCGCGTCAATGAAGGGGCGTGCGCCTTGCGCCTTGAGGTCAATGCGCGCGCTGGCCGACAGGGTTCCAAAAAAGTTCAAGGGCGGCGCGGACGCCACAGCATTCGCGGCCAGCATGCGCAGGAAACCCTGCTGACTGCACGCCTCCGCTTCGAGCCAGGTGCGCAGCGTGTCTGCGAGGCCGGTGCTGCCGTGCAGGGCGCGGAAGTCAAAAAAAATGGCAGCATTGAGCAAGGCTTGGGGTGAGGGATTGCGCAACCATTGGCCAAAACGGGATTGCCATTCCGCCAGACTCAGGCACCAAAGAGGATTGCCCGCCATGATGTCGCCCTGACAAAGCGGAAAGCCGAGACGCGACAGGGCCTGGTTGATCTGCATCGCCACTGGCAAGAGACGTGCGCGCAATGCATCGGCATGCGCACTGTCATGCGCGGCGAATACGATGGCATTGTCCTGATCGCTGCTGATGGTCTGTTCCTGCCGACCTTCGCTGCCCAAGGCGATCCAGCAAAATTCAATGTCATCAAGTGCTGCAGCCTGGGTGACCAGCGCAATTGCGCGCGCAACGAGTTGATCGTTGAGCGCGACGATCAACTGCGTGAGTTGCTCGACGCCCATCCCCTGTACCAGTAGATTGCGTGTCAGGTGGCGCACGCCTGTAGCAGCAGCAACGAGGGTGTCGATCGTGTCAGCCCCGGCAATGGCGCGGTGGATATCGCGCAGGCCGGCACGCTGCAGGGCAAACAGGTCACGCTCGGACACCAGTCCAATCAGCCGGCCCGCGCGCGTCACCGGCACGTGACGGATGCCATGCCGCACCATGAGGAGTGCGGCATCGAAGGCTGAGGCGTTTTCATCGAGGCATAGCGGCGCCGGTGTCATGACGTGCCCAAGCAGTATGTCCAGCCCGGTATTGCCCAAGGCCACACGATCAAGGACATCGCGCTCCGTGAAGATGCCGACGACGCTGCCCGTACCGTCGATCACCATGACGGCGCCAATCCTGTGCTTTTGCATCAAGGTCAGGGCATCACGCACAGTTGCATCCGGCGCGCAGGTGATCGGCGCGCGGCGCACCAGCGCGCCAAGCAGGCTGCCCATGCTGTGCTGATCGAGCGCATCTTCAGCCGCACGCGCATGGATCTGGCGTCGCGATTCCTGCAGCATGTACGCCAGACGCTGGGTGCAATAGGCCGCAAACAGCGAGCTCTCCCGCAACAGCGTGTCGAACAGGGCGCGCTCGAATTCGTAGCAAAACGTATCGCCTGCGGCAACATGCTCGTGGACCACGGCGCCATGTTCGATCAGGGCACTGAGTGGAAAGCAGTCTCCTGTCTGTAACTGCACACCAGACTGATCCGGCCGCGCAGCAGAGCCATCGCGCAGGTTCACGCCGCCGCGCTGAACCACGAAAAATCGCTGCGGCGGGCCATCACCCGGACCCAGCAGGGAAGTGCCGGCAGGAAAGTAGGCGAGCTGTGCACGTGTCGCCATCAGGCGCAAATGCGCCTCGTCCATTTGCGAAAACGGCAAATGGCGACGAAGAAAATCAACGACGCTATTGGTCAGCATGGGCGGTACGGGCAGCGGCACGGACGCAGACATGTCTGCGATGGTAGCGCAGGCCATGCCGGCGTATTTGCGCCAGATCAAGCGCGTGGGCGGGTCTTGCTCAAGAGTAGGTGATCAGCATTTTTGCAGCCACCGCGTAGAGGCAGCAGGCAAATAGGCGTTTGAGGAACAGCACGGGCACACGATGGGCGACGCGCGCACCGAGTGGCGCCGTCACGACGCTGGCTGTTGCCAGGCCGGCCAGGGCGACAAGATTGATGAAACCCAGATTCCAGGCCGGCAGATCCGGTACTGCCCAGCCCGATATGACATAGCCGAGCGCGCCGATCACCGCTACCGGAATGCCGAGGGTGGCGCCGGTGCCAATCGCCGTGCGGACCGGTACGCCACACAGCAGCATGAAAGGCATGGTCAGAAAGGTGCCGCCGGCCGACACCAGGCCGGAAATAACGCCGACGATGAGGCCGAAGGCAAACAGCGGTCCGCTGCCGGGCAGGGTGCGACCGGGCACCGGCTTCCGGTTAAGCAGGATCTGCGTGGCACCGCCAATCAGGATGACCGCGAATGCCAGCGCGAGGTGGCGTTGCGCGATCCAGCCTGCTGCAACGGTGGAAGCGAGCGTACCGGTGACCATGCCCGGCGTCATCCGTTGCACAATCGCGAAATCCACGCTTCCCAGCCGCCAATGTTCTCGGACGCTGGCGGCAGAGGTAAAAATGATCGACGCCATGGCAGTGGCCAGTGACAGATGCACCACGTGATCGGGTGCAAACTGCTGCGCCGAAAAAAGAAAAGCGAGGATCGGCACCAGCATCATGCCCCCGCCCACGCCGAGCAGGCCCGCCATGAAGCCGACGAAGGCGCCGGCCGCCACGTAGGCGACAAACCAGGTCATGCCTTGCCGATCAATTTTCCGGTAATGTATTTCCACTCGGCTGCTGTGACCGGGGTGATCGACAGCCGATTGCCGCG
>JANLTL010000065.1:0-1769 GCA_031362905.1 Burkholderiales bacterium
CTGGAAATACCAGGAACCATCCTTGGTGTCGCCGTACATGACGCCGCCGACAATTTTGTTGTGCTGGATCACCAGCTTTTTGTAGACGCCACCGAACGGATCGTGGAGCACGATTTCTTCAAACTCTGGCCCGCCGGTGAAATTGCCGGCCGAGAAAAGATCAACGCCGGTCACCTTGAGCTTGGTCGAGGTCACCGAACCCTCATAGCGGCCAATGCCGAAATTCGCGAGATGGTTGGCACATACCTTGCCCATTTCAAACAGCGGCGCGACCAGGCCGTAGGCAATGCCGCGGTGCGCGACACACTCGCCCACCGAGTAAATTTTGGGATCATAGGTCTGCATCGTGTCGTTGACAACGATGCCGCCACTTCTGCCCGGGTTGACGTGCAGGCCGGCTGATTCCGCCAGCGCAGTATTCGGGCGAATGCCAACGGCCATCACCACGAGATCGGCCGGAATCGTCTCCGCGTTCTTGAACTTCACTGCGCACACACGGCCAGACTCGCCTTTCACCAGCTCGGCGGTCTGCGCTTCGAGCATGAATTTGAGGCCCTTGGCTTCGAGCGACTTCTTGAGCAGGTCGGCCGCCGTGCGGTCAAGCTGGCGCTCCATCAGCCACGGCATGATGTGGACGACTGTCACGTCCATGCCGCGCAATTTGAGGCCATTGGCAGCTTCGAGACCCAACAAGCCGCCGCCGATCACCACTGCATGCTTGTATTGCTTGGCCGCTTCGATCATGGCGTCGGTGTCGGCGATGTCGCGATAGCTGATGACGCCCGGCAAGTCCTTGCCCGGCACCGGCAGCATGAAGGGGTTGGACCCCGTCGCCAGCAGCAGCCGGTCATAGGCTTCAACGGTGCCGTCTGCGGCCACCACCTGGCGCTTGACGCGGTCGATCTTGGTAACCTTCTTGTTGAGGTGCAAAGTGATCTTGTTCTCGGCGTACCACGCCACATCGTTGAGCATGATGTCCTGAATCGTCATCTCACCGGCCAGCACCGGCGAGAGCAGGATGCGGTTGTAGTTGGCGTGCGGCTCGGCACCGAACACCGAAATGTCGTACAGATCGGGCGCAATCTTGAGCAGCTCTTCGAGCGTGCGCACCCCGGCCATGCCGTTGCCCACCATCACCAGTTTCATTTTTTTCATGACGCTCACTGACCCCAATTTGACTCTGTGAAACAAACTCGATGAAGCGGTCTCGGTAAAACGACTCGATGAAACCGCTGGGTGAATCGCTGACTTGGAATTACTTGAAAAAGACGGCAAACACCACAACGCCCGCAGCGCCGAGCGCGCCGGCAAGCAGTGTGATCAGCGCGATCAGATCGGCGACGGCTGCCGCTGGGTGGTGCGTGCGGCGCGAGGGAAAAGCCATCATGCCGCCTGCCGCACCCATCGATCACTTGTTGCGCGCGGCTCAGCCGGACGATCATCGGGCTGTTCATTGGCCCGTGCGGCGCACGCCTGGCCGAGGCTGGCATTCCGCTGCCTGGCCAAGCCCACCACCTTACCGATCACCACAATCGCCGGGCTGCCGAGGTTGGCTGCCGCCACTTCGCCTGCGAGCGTGCCAAGCGTGGCCACCACATGACGCTGGGTATCGAGCGTGCCCGATTGAATCGCGGCCGCAGGCATCTGATCAGGCAGCCCCGCAGCGCGCAAGCTGGCGGTGATTGCGTCAAGCTTGCCCACACCCATGTAGATGATCAGCGTGGTGCCGCCAGCGGCAAGCGCTTGCCAGTCCGGCGCTTGCCCGTCAC
>JANLTL010000076.1:0-9584 GCA_031362905.1 Burkholderiales bacterium
GTCAACAACACGCCACGCCAGATCAACATTTACCGCGCTCTCAACGCTCCGGTACCGCAATTCGCGCACCTGCCCACCATTCTCGGACCGGATGGCGAGAAGTTGTCAAAACGCCACGGCGCAGTGAGCACGATGCAGTACGAGGCCGATGGATTCCTGCCCGAGGCCTTGTTCAACTACCTCGCGCGTCTCGGCTGGAGTCACGGAGATGCTGAAAAATTTCCACGTGAGAAGTTCATCGAATGGTTTGACCTGGGCGCGGGCAACAGTGCGGTGAGCAAATCGGCGGCGCAGTTCGACGCCGCCAAACTACTCTGGCTAAATCGCGAATATATCAAGGAGGCGGACAACACGCGCCTCGCGATTCTTACCAAACCGTTGGTGGAAGCCGCTCTTGGCGCATTGATCACTGCCGACCACCCTGATTTGGCAGGTGTGGTTGCGTTGGTAAAAGATCGCAGTGACACCCTGGTTGCACTCGCCGAAGCGGCCATGCTGTTTTATCGTCGCATCACGCCCGACCCTGCCCTGCTGGCGCAGCATCTCACCGATACCGTCAAAGCAGCTATCGAATCGCTCGAACGGCACCTCATGGCCTGTGCCTGGAACAGAGCTGGCATTGCTGCTGCGCTCAAGGAAACCCTGGCTGAGCACAAAATGAAAATGCCCCAACTGGCCACGCCCGTACGCATCCTGCTGACCGGTCAAGCACAGACACCATCACTTGACGCCGTACTTGAATTGTTTGGGCGTGCGCGCGTGGCGCAAGCGCTGGCTTTGGCGGACTAGCTGCCAGAAGTGTAGCGGCGGCGCCGCGGCAGGTGTCTGGTGAGCGAGGGGCGAGCCATGGGTTGCCGGAGCTGCCCAGTTCCCCGATATTGACGTCGGTTTGGGTTGCCTGGATGACTGAAATCAGATATAATTTTGGACTTTTCGGGGGTATAGCTCAGCTGGGAGAGCGCTTGCATGGCATGCAAGAGGTCAGCGGTTCGATCCCGCTTACCTCCACCAATTTTCAGGCAGTAACGCAGTATCGGCTGGTCCGGGTCCCCATCGTCTAGAGGCCTAGGACATCACCCTTTCACGGTGAGTACCGGGGTTCGAATCCCCGTGGGGACGCCAATAAATACCGATGCACGCAACGGTAGCAAGAAAAAAGGCCCGCAAGAGATTGCGGGCCTTTTTTTTGTCAGAGTGCATCTGACTCTCCGCAGAAGCATCAGAGAGCAGGGTTATATTTTTTCGTGCCGCTGGTCACCACGTAATCCGGCCGTCCGCCCGTCATCCACGACACCACGTTCTGCGCCGCCTTGCGCCGCAGTTCGGTCTCGGCTTCAAGCGAAAAATACGCCGCATGGGGCGAGAGGATTACGTTCGGCGCGTTAAGCAAGGCCGAATCGCGCGGCACTGGTTCTACCGGCAATACATCCAGGCCAATGCCGTCGAATTTCGACAAGCGAGGAATCAGGTCTTCGATCCTGACCACGGCGCCGCGCGAGGTGTTGACCAGGGTCGAGCCCGATTTCATCAGGTCAAGCAATCGCGCGTTGACGATGCCACGGGTCTCATTGGTCAACGGCGTGTGCAGCGAAATCGCATCGGCCTGACTGAACAACTCTTCAAGCGACACGCGCTCAACATAGGGCGCAAAATCACCGTCAATGCGGTAGGGGTCGCACACGATCACGCGCTTGAACATCGAGTGGGCATAGAACGCGAAACGGCTGCCAATGCGACCGTAGCCGAGCACCCCGAGCGTGGTTCCAGACATGCGCGGAATCGGACCGGCTGCGTGCGTACCCCACACTCCTTTGCGGATGTTCGCATCATGCTGCGGCAGATGGCGGCGTAGGGCCATAATCATCGCCAGTGCGTGCAGCGCGACCTCCGACGAGCCGTAATCGGGCGAATTGGCAACCCACACGCCGTGCTTTTGCGCGTCTTGCGTGTTGATCGAGTCATAGCCCACGCCCATGCGGCTGCAGAGGGCAATGTCGGGGCGCGCAGCGAATACCTTGTCGTTGACCGGTGCGTAGGTAATCAGCAGGGCTTGGCAGCCTTCCGAGGCGCGGATGACTTCGTCCTCAGTTGAGCATTGTGCGACTTTGAGTTCGATCCCTGCCTTGGCGAGAATACCGCGTTCGAGTTCCACATCGGCAAAGCGGTAGTCGGTGAACAGCACTTTCATTCGGTGTCTCCGGTGTTGTCAGATAGGTAGAAGCGCGATTTTAGCGGCGCAGCGTGAGCACCGTGCGAATTGCGCTTACAACTTGTTGCAAATCCGCGCCGATTGATACAGGGCTGTTACGCGCTCAGGCAAGCACGGCGCTAAACTTGTTACAAATAGCGAAATGCAGAAAGCGAGACACAACATGAGCCAACACAAACGCAAAATTCTCATCGTGGACGACGATTCGCGCCTGCGTGACTTATTGCTGCGTTATCTCGGCGAGCAAGGCTTTGCGGTACAGGCCGCGCCCAACGGGCAGTTCATGGACAAGTTGATCAACCGTGAGTTGTTTGACCTCATCGTGCTCGACTTGATGATGCCGCAGGAAGATGGCTTGTCGATCTGCCGCCGCCTGCGCGCCGCCGGCAACTCTACGCCGATCGTCATGCTCACGGCGAAGGGCGAAGAAGTGGATCGCATCGTCGGTCTCGAGATGGGTGCAGATGACTACCTCCCCAAGCCGTTTAACCCGCGCGAATTGGTCGCGCGCATCAACGCGGTGCTACGTCGTGTCGCAGAAGCCGGCCCTCCTGCCGCGCCCGCCGCCGAAGTCGAAACGGTGGCGTTCGGCCCCTACGTGCTCAACCTCGCTACGCGCAACATGACCAAGGATGGCGCACCCACCCCGCTTACCTCAGGCGAATTTTCGGTGTTGAAGGTACTGGTCAAGAATGCGCGCAAGCCCCTGTCGCGCGACAAGCTCATGGAGCTCGCGCGCGGACGCGAATACGACGTATTCGACCGTGCGATTGATGTGCAGATTTCCCGTCTGCGCAAGCTGATCGAGCCTGATCCGGCCACGCCGCGCTACATTCAGACGGTATGGGGTTTTGGCTACGTGTTTGTGCCGGATTGAAGCCCTCCGGCATTGACGCCTATACCCCACGTGCGATCAATGGGGTCTGACCCTATTTGAGTGCCGATTTCGTTTATGCAATGGTTCCCCCGTTCACTGCTGTGGCGCACCTTCGTAATCATCGCGGTACTGATGTTCGTGTCGGTCCTGGCCTGGGTTCAGTTGTTCCGCTTCTACGAGCGTGAACCGCGAGCGCGGCAGATCTCGCAGCAGATCATTGCCATTCTCAATCTCACGCGGGCGGCATTGATCAGTTCGCGCCCGGAGGCGCGTAGCGCCCTGATGCGGGAAATTTCGGCCACCGAGCAGATCGAAATTTATCCGGTCGAGCCCAATGAAAAACTGGAGTCGGCCCCGGCGCCCGCTCGCCCGATTGCGGTTCTGGTGGAAGCGCTGGTGCGCGAAAAGGCGGGTGCCGCCACGCGCTTTGCCTTTCGTCGCAATGGCGAAGAGGGTCTGTGGGTCAGCTTCCGTATCGATGAGGACGAGTACTGGATGCGCATGTCGCGCGAGCGTATCGAGCCTCCCCTGCCATGGGATTGGCTGGGATGGGGGGCACTGGCAGTATCGATCGCGCTGCTCGGGGCCTATTGGCTGGTACGGCGCGTCACGCAGCCACTGCGCAGTCTCGCATCCGCTGCCCGCGCGGTGGGTCGTGGTGAACCGGCTCCCAGGCAGGAGGAAACCGGTGCCCGGGAAATGATTGAAGTCGCCCATGCCTTCAATCAGATGGCCCAGGATTTGAAGTCGCAAGAAGCCAATCGCGCCCTGGTGCTGGCGGGCATATCGCATGATCTGCGCACCCCGCTCTCGCGACTGCGCCTCGGCATCGAGATGTCGAGCGATGCCACCTTTCGCGACGGTATGGTCGCTGATATCGAACAGATGGATGCGGTCATCGGGCAATTTTTGGAGTTTGCACGCGCCGGCAGGGACGAAAGCCGGCCTGGCGAGGAGGTTGACCTGACAGCGCTTGCCGCCGAGTTGACAGCGCACTACGCCAGCTTGGCACACCCTGTGACGACGGCCGCGCCGACCGAGGCACCTGGCGATACAGAAAATGCAGTCAAGGCCATCGCACGCCCTGCTCCGCTCAAGCGCGCGTTAATGAACCTGATTGACAACGCACTGCGTTATGCGGTGCCGCGTTCCAGCCAGCCCGAAACCACGGGTGCGGATGCGGATGCGGAAGGGGGGGCAGGCACCGCCCGCACCCGCGCTGAGCCTGAGGCCATCGCTACCACCACGCCAGCATTGATAGAGATTGCCGTCAGTCGCACGGCACAGCAAGCGATGATCGAAATCCGTGACCGCGGCCCCGGCATCCCGCTGGCCGATGTCGAGCGCGTCAAGCAGCCATTCACAAGGCTGGATGAAGCGCGAGGCTCGAACGATGGTACGGTCGACAGCGCGCAAGGCGGCTCCGGCCTCGGCCTCGCCATCGTTGACCGCATCGTTCGTCAATGCGACGGCCGTTTTGAACTGCTGCCGCGTGATGGCGGTGGTCTAATTGCGCGGATCACTCTCGCTGTAGCGTCCTAGGGCGCCGGGTTTCTGGAGAATTTGCCATGTCGCTGCCACGCCGTTTCTCCGCCTTGTTCTCCTCGGGCCTCGCTCTGTGTGCCTGGGTGACCGCGGCTTCGCCCGCTGCGGCGGCGGGCCTGCTCGACCATCAGTTCAATCCCCTGATTCCGTCCAAACCGATTGCGCTCAAGGACTACGCAGGCAAGGTGATTCTGGTGGTCAACACCGCCAGCAAGTGCGGCTACACGCCCCAGTATGAGGGTCTGGAGAAACTGCATCAACAGTACAAAGACAAAGGGCTGGTCGTACTCGGTATTCCGGCCAACGACTTTGGCGCGCAGGAACCGGGGGCAAACAAGGACATCGGGCAGTTTTGCCAAGCCAACTATGGCGTCACCTTTGCAATGACGGAAAAACTCGGCACACCGATTACGCAACACCCTTTGTACGCGCAACTCATCAAGGTGACCGGGCAGGCGCCGCAGTGGAATTTCCACAAATACCTGATTCATAAATCAGGCAAGGCTGTGAGCTACAAGAGCGGCGTGGAACCAATGGGCAAGGAGTTGGTGGCGGCGATCGAAGCTGCGCTGACGGCACGGTAACGGCAGCCAAAGCGGGATCTCCGCGGGGCGCGGACCGGCAAGCGCGGACGAATGCTTGGCGACGGTCGCACCGTCACAGTACCCTGGCTGCGCCGACCGGACAGATTGAAGCGCGCACCAAGGCCTGGCGCGCGTGACGCGCGCCAGCGGGCCTAGGTTCGTTGCCGACGGGCCTCGAATAGACAAACTCCCGCAGCGACCGACACGTTCAGGCTCTCAATACTGCCTGCCATCGGTATCGCACGCAGTTCATCACAGGTTTCGCGGGTGAGGCGGCGCATGCCCTCGCCTTCTGCACCAAGTACCAGCGCCAGGCCGCGCCCCAGACCCGGCGCGTAGAGCGAAGTGGGCGCGTCTTCAGTAGTACCGAGGACCCAGATGTCGCGCTCTTTCAACTCCTTGAGCGTGCGAGCCAGATTCGTCACCGTGATGTAAGGCACCGTTTCTGCGGCACCCGATGCCACTTTGGTTACAGTGGCATTGAGGCCCACGGCGCGGTCTTTGGGTGCGATCACTGCGTGGACACCCGCGGCATCGGCGGTGCGCATACAGGCACCAAGATTGTGTGGATCGGTGATGCCATCGAGCACCAGCAGAAGCGGCGGCTCGGTGAGTGCATCGAGGATGTCATCCAGCGAATGCGAGAGGCGAAGGTCATCCACGCGTGCGGCCACGCCCTGATGCTTGGTGCCGCCGGTCATGCCATCGAGCCGTTTCGCGTTGGCCTGCACAACGCGCACAGCATGCGTCTCGGCGAGTTGCACGAGATCCTTCACCCGCATGTCGCGGCGCTCGGCGTCGATGAATATCTCGTGAACGCCCTCGGCACGCTGGCGCAGGCGGCTGGTGACGGCATGAAAGCCGTGGATGAAATGGGTTGAAGACATCAGAGCGGAAAACGGCTGAAACCGTTGGTAGAAGCCATTCTTGCAGCCATGTTGTGGAACCCTCTGGTGGAAGACATTGCTAGATGCGTTGATTGCCCGGGCCCGTACTGGCGCAGTGCCGCCACAGCGTGCCGCTGCTACCGGGAATGACGGTAACAGTGACATTCCCCAGAGAGAGTCTCAACCCTTGACCTTTAGCATGATCTTGCCAATATGGGTGGAGGCTTGCATCATTTCATGTGCCTTTTGCACCTCATCCATATTGAAAGTGGCATGAATGATGGTGCCGACTTTTTTTGCTTCAATCAGCGGCCAGACGTTTTTGAGCAACGCCTGTGCGATCGCGGCCTTTTGCTCGACAGTGCGCGGGCGCAGGGTCGAGCCGGTAAAGGTCAGGCGTTTGACCATGATGGGTGTCATGTCGAGTTCGCATTTGGCACCTTGCAAAAAGGCGATTTGCACCAGTCTACCGTCGAGCGCGAGGGACTTGAGGTTTTTCTCGGTGTAGGCGGCACCGACCATATCGAGAATGAGGTTAACGCCTTTTTTCCCGCTCAGTTCCCACACCTCCTTCGCCCAGTCCTGCTCGCGATAGTTGATTGCGGCATCGGCGCCCAGTCTTTTGACGGCGGCGATTTTGTCTGCGTTGCCCACGGTGGTATAGACCGTGGCACCGAAAGCCTTCGCTAGCGCAATCGTAGTGATGCCAATGCCCGACGAGCCGCCATGAACGAGGATGGTTTCGCCGGCTTTAAGGGCACCGCGCTCGAACACATTGGTCCACACAGTGAAATAGTTCTCCGGAAGGGCCGCAGCTTCGAGCATCGACATGCCCTTGGGAACCGGCAGACAGTTGGACGCAGGGGCAGCGCAGTATTCGGCATAACCGCCGCCCGGCGTCAACGCACAGACGCTGTCGCCGACCTTCCATTGGGTCACATCATCAGTCTTGGCGACGACCTTGCCTGCTACTTCAAGGCCCATGTAAGGCGACGCGCCGGGAGGGGGCGGATAGCTGCCAGAGCGTTGCGCGACGTCTGGGCGATTGACGCCCGCGTAGGCAACTTCAATCAATACCTCACCGGTCTTGAGCTGCGGCAGTGGGCCTTGCTTGAGGCGCATGCAATCCGGTGCGCCACCGGCGCCATGGTCGATGAAGTTCATTTGAGTGGGCAACATGTGGGTCCTTTAGCGTGTTTTTGGGGGTTTGCGCGACTTGGCTGGCTGCGGTGCTTTCGATGCCTTCGGTCTCTTCGATGCCTTCGGTCTCTTCGGTGCCTTCGGTGTTTTGGGGCGCTGGACCGACTTGACGGCCTTGGCCTGCTTGGCAGGCGTGCGCGGTGTCGCTGCCGGGCTCGGGGGGGATTTACGTGCGCCCTTCCCACCCTGCCGCTCCTGCCCGCGCCGCCGCGCCTTGCCCGCGCTTGCGCGGTCCTGCGGCGCCATCGCCCCATCGACCAACGGTGCGCCTTCCGTGCTTACCGGCACCTCGGGCAAGGCATCGATCAACTGCAAGTCAATCTTGAGCGCATCAGGGTCGGCGCGCACAATTTTCACTCGCACGCGCTGCCCAAGGCGGAAGGTCTGGCCACTGCGTTCGCCACGCAAGACGTGGCGCGACTCGTCAAATTTGAAATAGTCCCGGCCCAACTCGGTGATGTGAATCATGCCGTCGATCAGCAGATCATCCATGGTGACAAAAATGCCGAAGCCGGCCACGCCGCTGATGGCGCCATCGAATTCGTCCCCGAGATGTTCGCGCGCATACATGCATTTGAGCCAGGACGATACCTCGCGTGAAGCTTCGTCGGCGCGGCGCTCGTTGGTCGAACAATGGGTACCGAGCGCGTCCCAATCGGCTTCCACGTACTTGCTCTGCTTCAGCACTGCCTTGATCGCGCGGTGTACCAACAAATCGGGATAGCGGCGAATGGGCGAGGTGAAATGCGCATAACGATCATAGGCAAGGCCGAAATGGCCGATGTTGTCGGGGCTATATTGCGCTTGCTGCATCGAGCGCAGCATGACGCTTGACACCAGTAGTGCATCCGGCCGACCCTTGATGAGCTGCGAGAGCTTGGCGTAGTCCTTGGCCTGCGGGTCATCACCGCCGGCCAATGGCAAGCCGATGCCGCCGAGAAACTCGCGCAGTTTTTCCAGTTTCGCAGGCGTCGGCCCGGCATGCACGCGATAGAGTGCCGGGTGCTTGGCCTTTTCGAGGATGCCCGCCGCACAGACGTTGGCCGCAAGCATGCATTCCTCGATCAGCTTGTGCGCGTCATTCCGCACCACCTTGACAATGCGGTCGATACGGCCCGCTTCATTGAACAGCATGCGCGCTTCCATTGACTCAAAATCGACTGCGCCGCGTTCAGCACGGCCAAGCAGAAGCGCGTGATAAACCTGTTCGAGCGCCTGCAACGGGCCAAGCAATTTTCTGCGCTTTTTTGCCTCAGGGCCGGCCGGATCGGCCAGTATTGCTGCAACTTCGGTGTACGTGAAGCGCGCCTGAGAGTGCATCACCCCCTCGTAGAACTTGTAGTCCGCTATCTCACCCGCAGCGCTCACCGTCATCTCGCACACCATGACCAGGCGGTCTACATCGGGGTTGAGCGAGCACAGGCCGTTGGAAAGTTTTTCCGGCAGCATCGGAATCACGCGGCGCGGGAAATAGATCGAAGTCGAGCGCTCACGTGCGTCAGCGTCGAGCGGCTTGCCAGGAATCACGTAGTGGCTCACATCAGCAATGGCGACGAGCAGCCGGAACCGTGGGCCGCCCGCCCTGTTTCCCGTGTCCCTGACTTCGCAATACACCGCGTCGTCGAAATCGCGCGCGTCTTCGCCGTCAATCGTGACCAATGGCAGCGCGCGCAAATCAACCCGCCCGGCATAGTCGGACTTGCGCAGCAGTTCGGGCAGCGCGGCAGCCTCGCTCATGGCAGGTTTGGAGAACACGTGCGGCAAATCAAACTTGCGCAAGGCAATTTCAATTTCGATACCGGAGTCGTTCTCGTTGCCCAGCACTTCGTCGATGCGCCCTTTTGCGCCGCGGCCATCTTGCGGATAGTGGGTGATTTCGGCACTGACAACAGAGCCGTCTTCGACTTGTGCGGCTTGCGCGGAGACTTCCACCGGATGCGGGAAATTGCGATCACGCGGCATCACCATCCAGCGCGCACCATCGCGCTGCAGTTTACCGACCACGCGCGACACCGCACGCTGCGTGACTTCAACAATACGCGCCTCTTGGCGGCCACGTTGGTCTGCGGCTTTACGTACAAAACTCACGGTATCGCCGTGCATCACGCCTTCGAGCGAGTGTGGCGGCACGAACAGGTCATCGCTCCCGCCTTCAGTGGCAATGAAGCCAAAGCCGTCACGATGCCGGCTGACCACGCCTGACTCCGTTTTCGGCTCACGCCCCGGATGAAATTTGCCACCCGCCTTCATGATCAGTTCACCATCACGCAGCTCGCGGGCGA
>JANLTL010000087.1:0-7040 GCA_031362905.1 Burkholderiales bacterium
CCCCACCTGCCCGGTCAACTCGCACAACGAGTGGGATCCACTTGAAGAAGTGATCGTAGGCAGCCTGGAGCACGCGACCATTCCGGTCAACCACCTGACTTTCACCGGCAACCTGCCGGCCAAGGCAGCCAAGCTTTACTGGCCGCTGGCCGGAATGCGGTATCCCGGCGTGATCGCCGACCCCGCCAAGCGCGAACTCGAAGGCCTCGCGCAGTTGCTCGATCGCGAGGGCATCAAAGTGCGGCGCCCCGCGCCGATTGATTTTCACTACAACGCGAAGACACCGTTCTGGAAATCGAAGGGTTTTTGTACCGCCAGTCCGCGCGACGGCATCCTCATCGTCGGTGACGAAATGATCGAAACGCCGATGGCATGGCGCTCGCGCTTTTTCGAGGTCTACGCCTATCGCGACCTGCTCAATGAATACTTCGACGGCGGAGCGCGTTGGACTTCTGCGCCCAAACCGATGCTTGACGACCGCGCTTACGACTACAACTACACCCCGCCCAAGGCCGGCGAGCCGATGCGTTACATGCTCACCGAAGCCGAACCCTTGTTTGACGCCGCCGACTTCACGCGCTGTGGGCGCGACCTGTTTTACACCCGCAGCAACGTCACCAACAAGCGCGGTGTCGAATGGCTGCGCCGCCATCTGGGCAGCGAATACACGCTACACGAGATTGAAACGCGCTGTACCCAGCCAATGCATATCGACACCACGTTTGTGCCATTGGGCCCGGGCAAGGTGCTGATCAACCCGGAATTCGTTGATGCCACGCGCCTGCCCAAGGTGCTCAGGGATTGGCAGATTCTGGTGGCGCCGGAGCCGGACCCGCTACCGCCAAGCTGGCGCTTCTATCTTTCGCTGGTCAGCAAGTGGATCAGCCTCAACATGTTGAAGCTCGACGAAAAGCGTGTGATTTGCGAAGCGTCGCAAGTATCGATGATCGCCGCACTCAAGAGCTGGGGCTTCGAGCCGATTCCGCTGCCGTTCATGAACTACAAGATGTTTGGCGGCGGCTTCCACTGCGCGACGCTCGACATCCGCCGGCGCGGGTCCTTGCAGTCCTACTTCTGAGCCTCCACTGCGGGTGAGCGCACAGCGAAACCCGGCCCTGGTGTGGCGCCTGCTGCTGCTGGCCGCAGTCATCGCCGGCTTTGCGGCAGTGGTGTGGAGTTTGGACGCCGGGCAGTGGCTCACTCTGGCCCAGCTCAAGAGTCGCCATGCCACTCTGGTGGCACAGGTTGAGGCGCAACCCTTGGTCGCTGCCGCGCTGTTTTTTGCGCTCTACGCAATGGTGGCCGCACTCTGTGTGCCGGGGACGCCGCTCCTGACCCTTGCAGCGGGCGCCTTGTTCGGGCTGGTGCCGGGCGTGTTGATCGTATCGTTCTCCTCGGCGCTCGGCGCGACGCTGGCCTTCCTGATGTCGCGCTTCCTGCTGCGCGATCGGGTGCAGCGCCGCTTTGGTGCGCCACTGGCGGCATTCAATCGGGGCATCGAGCGCGACGGCGCGTTCTATCTTGTGTTCCTCGGGCTCACGCCCGTATTCCCCTATTTCCTGATCAACCTGGTGATGGGCATCACGCCGATGCGCGTCACCACTTTCTACTGGGCCAGCCAGACCGGCATGCTGCTCGAGACCATCCTGATCGTCAACGCCGGCACCGAACTGGCCAAGGTTGATTCACTCGCCGGGCTGCTCGCGCCGCCCCTGCTGGTCTCGCTCGCCCTGATCGGTCTGGTCCCGCTCCTGCTTAGGTGGGTGCTGGCCCATGAGAAAATGCCGGAACGCTGGCGCAGAACAATCGACAAACAACCATGACTCCCGCCATCTCCATCGTCATCCCGGTTTACAACGAAGAAGAAGGCCTGGGCGCCCTGTTCGCGCGCCTCTACCCGGCGCTCGACGTCCTCGCGGCCAAGGGCGAAACATACGAAATCATTTTCGTCAATGACGGCTCGCGTGACCGCTCGGCCGCGCTGTTGCGCGAGCAGTTCGCCGCCCGCCCCGACGTCACGCGCGTAGTGCTGTTCAACGGCAATTTCGGCCAGCACATGGCGATCATGGCGGGCTTTGAGCAGACGCGCGGGGGGATCGTCATCACGCTCGACGCCGACCTGCAAAATCCGCCGGAAGAAATCGGCCATCTCGTTACCAAGAAGCGCGAAGGTTTCGACTACGTTGGAACGATCCGTCGCCAGCGCCAGGACAGCTGGTTCCGCCGAACGGCCTCGCGCGCGATGAACGCCCTGCGCGAGAAGATCACCCACATCAAGATGACCGATCAAGGCTGCATGCTGCGAGCCTACTCGCGCGGCATCGTCGATGCGATCAACGCCTGCCGCGAGATCAATAGTTTTATCCCCGCGCTGGCCTACACCTTTGCGCAGCACCCCACGGAGATCGAAGTCGCGCATGAAGAACGCGCCGTCGGCGAATCGAAATATTCGCTCTACTCGCTGATCCGCCTCAACTTTGATTTGATGACCGGCTTTTCGGTGGTGCCGCTGCAATGGTTCTCGCTCGCCGGCATCCTGATCGCTTTTGCCTCCCTCCTGTTTACCCTCTATCTGGGTGTGCGCCGCCTGATGCTGGGGCCGGAATCTGAGGGCTTGTTTACCCTGTTCGGCATTGCGTTCTTCCTCATCGGCGTAACCTTGTTTGGCATTGGCCTGCTCGGAGAATACGTCGGCCGCATTTATCAGCAGGTGCGTGCAAGGCCGCGTTATTTGATCCAGGCCATTCTCGAACAAGGTGTCACGCCGCAAACCCCCGAGCGCCCCGTTTGACCCAGGTCATGCGCGCCGTCGTTTTTGCGTATCACAATGTAGGCGTGCGCTGCCTCGCCGCTCTATTGCGCCGTGGCGTCGATGTGCCGCTGGTGGTGACCCACGAAGATAGTCCAAACGAGACCATCTGGTTCGAAAGTGTCGCGGCCCTGGCGCAGCGCCACAACATCAGGGTCGTGACGCCAACTGACCCCAATAGCGCAGAGATGATTGCCGAGGTAAGGGCGGCGCAACCGGACTTTCTGTTTTCGTTCTACTACCGCAACATGTTGAAAGCGCCGCTGCTGGCCATTGCACCACGCGGCAACTACAACATGCACGGTTCGCTCCTGCCCAAATACCGTGGGCGCGTACCGGTCAACTGGGCCATCATCCACGGCGAGGCCGAGACCGGCGCCACCCTGCATGCGATGACCGAGAAGCCGGACAACGGCGCCATCGTTGCGCAGGAGGCGATACCGATCGGGCCCGACGATACGGCGCAGGAAGTGTTCAACGCCGTCACTGGTGCGGCGGCCCGGGCGCTTGAACGGGTGCTGCCGGCTTTGCTGGCGGGCGTGGCGCTGCACCAGGCGCAAGACTTGACGCAGGGTGCGTACTTCAAGGGCCGCAAGCCCGAAGACGGGCGCATCGACTTTGCCTGGGGCGCGCAACGGCTTCACAACTTTGTGCGCGCGCTGACCCACCCTTACCCGGGCGCGTTTGCCGATATCGCTGACAAGCGCATTCTGCTTTGGCGCTCCGCGCTGGAACCCTTGGTGGACAAGCCTTTCGAGGCATTACCGCCGGCAAACACGCTCCCACCAACCCTCTTCATGGAGAATGACAGAGTCATTTTGCGCTGCGCCGATGGACGGCGCCTGCGCATCCTCTCTCTTGAAGCCGATGGTGAGTCGGTCGATGCGATCAATTTCAAGCGTATTTTCGGTAGTCAGGAAGTGCTTCTCGCGTAAAATTGCGCGTCCCTTTTGGCTAGTCCATGTCGCGCGCAAGGCTGCACTGCAGGGTCCATGCTGTCGCGCCCCACACCATGAAAAAAGTCCTTATCCTCGGCGTCAACGGCTTCATCGGCCATCACCTGTCCAAGCGCATCATTGCCACCACCAATTGGGAGGTGTACGGCATGGACATGGCGTCGGACCGCATCACCGACCTGATCACCGAAAAACGCTTTCACTTCTTTGAAGGCGACATCACGATCAACCGCGAGTGGATCGAATACCACGTCAAGAAGTGCGACGTCATCCTGCCGCTGGTCGCGATTGCCACGCCTGCCACCTACGTCAAGGAGCCACTGCGCGTATTCGAGCTCGACTTCGAGGCCAATCTGCCGATCGTTCGCGACTGCGTGAAGTACAAGAAGCGCGTCATTTTCCCGTCGACCTCCGAGGTCTACGGCATGAGCAGTGACGCCGAGTTTGATCCGGAAAAATCCAACTTCATCCTTGGCCCGATCAACAAGCCGCGTTGGATTTATTCCTGCGCCAAGCAGTTGATGGATCGCGTGATCCACGCCTACGGCATGCAGGAAGGACTCAAGTACACACTGTTCCGCCCGTTCAACTGGATCGGGCCGGGCCTGGACTCGATCTACACGCCCAAGGAAGGCTCGTCGCGTGTGATCACCCAGTTCCTCGGGCATATCGTGCGCGGAGAGAACATCCAGCTGGTTGATGGTGGCGCGCAGAAACGCGCTTTCACCTATGTTGACGACGGTATCAGCGCGCTGATGAAAATTATCGACAACAAGAGCGGCGTAGCCGATAGCCAGATCTATAACATCGGCAACCCGAAGAACAATTACTCGGTCAAAGCCCTCGCCACCATGATGCTGGAACTGGCCCGATCGATCCCCGAATACCGCGACAACGCGAAAAAGGTGAAGTTGGTCAAGACCACGTCGGGCGTTTACTACGGCAAAGGTTATCAGGACGTGCAGAATCGCGTACCGAAAATCACCAACACCATGAAAGACCTGGACTGGAAACCCATCGTCAAGATGGACGCCGCGCTCATCAATATTTTCGAGGCCTATCGCGGCCACGCGGATCAGGCGCGCCGTCTGATGGATTGAGCACCAGTTGATTCGCAGGTTCTCCCCGCAGCCATGGCGACAGCATGAAGATCGCCCTCAAGATTGATGTAGACACTTATCGTGGCACGGTTGAAGGTGTGCCGCGTTTGGTTGAGGCTCTCCGACGCCACCAGGCGCAGGCGACTTTCCTGTTTAGTCTGGGCCCGGATCATACCGGCCGCGCCATCAAGCGCGCATTGCGCCCCGGCTTTTTCTCCAAGGTGTCGCGCACCTCGGTGGTAGAGCATTACGGCATCAAGACCCTGCTCTACGGCACCTTGCTGCCCGGTCCGGATATCGGTGTGAAGTGCGCGGACATACTGCGCAGCGTGCGCGATGCGGGTTTCGAGGTGGGCATTCATACCTGGGATCATGTCAAGTGGCAGGATGGTGTCGGTACCGACGAGCATCCCGCATCGACCGCGTGGACGGAGCGCCAGATGCGCTTGGCGTGTGAGCGCTTCGAGCAGGTCTTTGGCGAGAAAGCGAAAACCCACGGCGCTGCGGGCTGGCAGATGAACCCGCACGCGATTCGGCTCACGCAGCGGCTCGGGTTTGAATACGCGTCCGACACGCGCGGCACGCAGCCGTTTTGGCCGGTAGTGCGCGGAGAGGTCACGCGCTGCGCACAAATCCCCGGCACCCTGCCGACGCTCGACGAGTTGATCGGCCTCAATGGCCTCACGCCGGAGAACGTCCCTGCGCACTTGCTGAAGCTTTCGCAAAGTGCTGCCTCGGCGCATGGTCACGTCTTCACCCTGCACGCCGAACTCGAGGGCATGAAGCTGTTGCCGACCTTTGAGCGCCTGCTCGAAGGCTGGCGCGAACGCGGCGATGCACTGGCCGCTACACGCGACATCGCCATAGCGCTCGACCTTGACAGCCTGCCTCACCACAATATTGAATGGGCTGAAGTGCCGGGCCGCTCCGGTGTGATGGCCTGCCAGGGGTCACTGCATCTGGGTTGATCAGCAGTGCTTTCCACCACATGTTGTGCTAATCTAAAGTTACGTTCGATTCTTGGCTTCTGATGACCTCTGCTCCGATCACTGGCTTGGCCGTTCCGGATTTCAGCGCCACCGCGACATCCGGCCTGAGCTTCGCGCTATCTGCCCAGCGCGGCAAGAACCTGGTGCTGTATTTTTATCCCAAGGACAACACGCCTGGTTGCATTGCGGAAGGCCAGGCCTTCACTGCGCATCACGGCGAATTCACGCGTGCAAACACTGCCATCTATGGCATCAGTCGCGACACACTCAAGTCGCATGAGGGCTTCAAGGCCAAAATGGGCTTTTCGTTTGAATTGATTGCAGACCCGGATGAAACCGTGTGCAAGCTGTTCGGCGTAATCAAAATGAAGAACATGTATGGCAAGCAGGTGCGCGGCATTGAACGCAGCACATTCCTGATTGACGTCAATGGGCGCGCCGCGCGTGAGTGGCGTGGGGTCAAGGTGGCCGGCCACGTTGAAGAGGTATTGGAGGCGGCCCGAGCGCTGTGAGCCTATTGCACATCCTGCCCGCTCCTGGCCGCACTTCGGCGCGCCTGCACCCGCGCCCCTCGGAACAGTTCAGGGAGCACCTTCTGACGTACCTCCGGGAACGTCGGTGTCTTCCATGGTGAGACAGCGCCCCCCTACCGCCCGGCGTCCACACTTCCCGCGCGCCCTTGAAACCAGAGCACCCAACTCCGGCCGTTCGTCGAAAGACAAACGGCCTTTTTCACGTCCTTTTTCACGTCCTTTTTCCATTGTCAACCAGCCTCGGGAGAATGCATTGAACGCCAACGTCACGAAAGTGGGCTCATCGAAAAAAGCGGTCGCGCAAAGGTCGGCCACCGTCACCCGCTTGAAACCGGTGGCCACCAAGCTTTTTGTTCTTGACACCAATGTGTTGATGCACGACCCGACCAGCTTGTTCCGCTTTGAAGAGCACGACATCTTTTTGCCGATGGCGACACTCGAAGAACTCGACAACCACAAGAAGGGCATGACCGAAGTCGCGCGCAATGCGCGCCAGGCGAGCCGGTTTCTCGATGAACTGGTAAGCGGCAACGAGGGAGCGATTGAAGAAGGCATCGGCCTTGAGCGACAGAACAACAAGGACGCCACCGGCCGCTTGTTTTTGCAAACCGAAGCCATCAGCCACGTGCTGCCCGCTTCGCTGCCATCCGGCA
>JANLTL010000202.1:0-3400 GCA_031362905.1 Burkholderiales bacterium
CACCGGGCGCAGGTAGGCGCCGGCCCAGTGGCGTTGGCCCTCGTCGGAGAGCACAAAGTCGAGCACCTTGCGGCCGTTGTCGGCATTCGGCCCCTTGGCGACCAGGCCCATGATGTAGGGCAAGGCGACAGTGCCTTCCTGCGGAATCACGAACTGCACCGGCGCCTTGTCGGTGTGCTGGCCGCGATAGGCGTTGAAATCGTAGTCAAGCAGGATCGGGATTTCACCCGACAGCACGCGCGCATACGAGGTCTGGGTCGGTACCACCGGCTGGTTGGCTTGCAGGTCCTTGAAGAACTTGATCGCGGGGTCGAAGTTCTCGTAGTTGCCGCCGAGGGCCAGATTGACCGCGACCACGCCGACCTGGCCGACCGCTGCGCTGGCCGGGTTGAGATAACCCACCATGCCCTTGTACTGCGGGTTGGCGAGGTCTTTCCACGACTTGGGCACCGGCTTGCCGCGCAGCGCGGCGGTGTTGACGAACAGGCCGAGCGTGCCCGAGTGAATCGTGAACCAGTAGCCGTCCGGATCCTTGAAGCCGGCCGGAATGTCGTTCCAGCGTTGCGGCTTGAACGGCACGAGCACGCCCGCTTCGCGCGCCTGCGGGCCGAACTGCCCGCCAAGGTAGGTCACGTCGGCGACCGGATTGCCTTTTTCAGCAATCAATGCGGCCAGCGATTGCCCCGAGTTTTTGTTGTCGGGCGGCACCGCAACACCGGTGCGCTGGCCGATCAGCTTGAGCATTCCACCCCAGTCGGCCCACTCGGGCGGACAGTTATAGCAGAGCGCGCGCGCCGATTGGGCGAGTGCGTTGAAGGGCAGCGGTGCGAGGGCAGCGGCGCCCAAGGTTCCCATTGCGGCAGCGGAAGAAGTAATGAATTTGCGGCGGATCATGATGGTGCCTCCCTTTATCGACGTTGACAAAGCCCGGCACATTATGCCGCGCCTGTGACCGCTGTGTGACATGGGTGTCAGGGCTGGCGTATGGGCTGCCCGCATCTGGGCCGGCATAGCGACTGACTTGGCGGTTGGCGCATTATCATTGCAGCCCCGGCGGCCCTCTATCGCGGCCGGTACTCTGCCGATTGAGGCAAGGAGTGTTTATGACCCGCTTTTTCGTAGCCCTTTGCTTCGCAACGCTCCTGCAGCCCGCACTGGCCCAGGACTACCCCGCACGCGCGGTCAAAATCGTTGTGCCTTTCGCTGCCGGCGGCCCAGCCGACATCTACGCGCGCTTTGTCGCGCAAAAATTGCAGGATGGTCTGGGCCAATCGTTCGTGGTCGACAACAAACCCGGCGGTGGCTCGGTGATCGGCACCGACGGTGCCGCCAAGTCACCCGCCGACGGTTACACCTTGTTGATGATGTCAAACACGCATACCGTGAACGAATCGCTGATTCCCAACAAACCGTTCGCATTGATGAAGGATTTCGTGCCGGTCGCGCCGGTCAACTACTCCGATCTGGTGTTCGTCGTGCATCCGAAGACCGGCTTCAACTCGCTGCGCGACCTGCTTGCCGCTGCCAAGGCGACTCCCAAGAAATTCAACTACGCCTCAAGCGGCCCGGGCACGCCGTACCACATGGCAGGTGAATTGTTCAAGGCGATGGCGGGTGTGGACATCGTGCATGTGCCCTACAAAGGCAGCAGCGGCGCGCGCACAGATGTGCTCGGCGGGCAGATCGAGATGATGTTCGACGCCATCCCCACCATGCAGCAAAACATCGCCGTGGGCAAATTGAAGGCGCTCGGCACCACCGGCAAATCCCGCTCTGCGGTGCTGCCCGACGTGCCGACCGTGGCCGAGGCCGGTGTGCCCGGCTACGAAGCCACCATCTGGCTCGGTCTGATGGCGCCGACTGGCACGCCACGCGCGGCAGTGAACAAGCTCAATGCCGAGATCAACAAGATCGTGGCGCGCAACGATGTCAAGGCCGAGTGGGCCAAGCAGGGCGTCACCTCGATGACTATGGGGGTGGACGAGTTCAATCAATACCTGCGTGAAGACATCGAAAAGTGGGCGCGCGTGGTCAAGCTGTCGGGCGCGAAAGCGGATCAATGATTGCGTTCCAGGTCAACGGCAATTCCTGCTCGTCTTCAGCGGCAGACAACACCGCGCTGCTCGACGTATTGCGCGGCGAAATGGGCCTGACCGCTACGCGATTCGGCTGCGGCGTCAATCAGTGCGGTGCCTGCCACGTGTTGCTCGACGGCATCTCGGTGCCGGCCTGCGACACGCCGGTCTGGTCGGTCGCGGGCAAGACCGTGGTGACGGTTGAAGGCCTCGGCAACGCGGCGGCGCCACACGCTTTGCAAACTGCGTTGATCACATTTCAGGCAGGCCAATGCGGCTACTGCCTCTCCGGCATCCAGATCAGCGCGGCCGCCCTGCTTGCCCGCAACCCTAATCCGACTAACGCCCAAGTGCGTGAAGCGCTCGACAAACATCTGTGCCGCTGCGGTTCGCACAACCGCATCGTCAAGGCGGTATTGGCTGCTGCGGCCACACTGCGCGCGAATGCTGGCGGGAGCAACGCATGAACGCGCCGCTCACCAGCCCGCCCGCCGCGCTGGCGAGCAGCGCAAGCGCATCTTTCACCGCCAACCCGCGGGTGAACGCTAGTGGCGAACGCGTTCGCGCTGCCAGCCTCGCGATCAACCCGCGCCTCAACCAATGGTTGCGTATTCACGCCGATGGCATGGTCGACGTGATGCCCGGCAAGGTCGAGATCGGCCAGGGCATCGTTACCGCGCTGGCGCAAATCGCCGCCGAAGAACTCGATGTCACGCTCGACCAGGTGCGCATGGTTCCCGCTGCCACGCATACCAGCCCGGATGAAGCCGTCACCTCGGGAAGCCTGTCGATCCAGGAATCGGGAGCGGCACTGCGTCAGGCCGCTGCCCACGCACGGGCGCTGTTCCTCGACGCCGCGGCGCTACAGCTTGGCGTGCCGCGCGCCGACCTGCGCGTTGAGCAGGGGCGACTTTTTTCGAATGGGCAAGGCGGCAATGCCGTCACCAGCTACGGCGCGCTGGCGTCGCAGGTCGATCTCAATGTTGACGTGAGCTCTGCGTTTGCAGCCAAGCCACCTGCGCAACACAGCGTCGTAGGCAGCGCCGCGCCACGCCGCGATTTGCCGGAGAAGATTTTCGGCACACCGCGCCTGATTCACGACCTCGTGCTGCCGGGCATGGTGCATGGCCGCGTGGTGCGGCCCTCGGCACCAGGTGCGCAGTTGCTGTCGGTGGATCTGGACCAGGTGCGCGCCCTGCCCGGCGTGATCGCTGTGGTGCGCGATGGCAACTTTCTCGGCGTGGTCGCCACATCCGAAGTCGAAGCCACGCGTGCTGCGGCGCTACTGGAGCAATCTGCGCAATGGCGCATCACGCGCGAGCTGC
>JANLTL010000220.1:0-4525 GCA_031362905.1 Burkholderiales bacterium
CGTCGCCGGCGCGCCCGGCTGCGGCAAGACCACGCTGGCGCATCAGTTCATGTTCGCCAACGCCACCCCGGAGCGGCCGGCGCTGTACTTCACCGTGCTGGGCGAGCCGGCCGTCAAGATGCTGCGCTACCAGCAGCAGTACACGTTCTTCGAGCATGCCAAGTTGGACGGAGCGGTGCGCTTCATCAACCTCAGCCATGTCGTCCTCGACCAGGACCTCGCCGCGGTCCTCGATGCCATCATCAAGGAGGTCGAGGCGGCCAAGCCGAGCGTCGTGGTGGTGGACTCGTTCCGAACCGTGGTGCGCAAGGTGCTGAACAACGCGAGCGAAGTCGAGCTTCAGGGCTTCGTCCAGCGCCTGGCCCTCCACCTCACCAGTTGGCAGGCGACGACATTCCTCATTGGCGAGTATGTCGAAGGCGAGTTGCGCGACAACCCGGTTTTCACCGTGGCCGACGGATTGTTCTGGCTCTACCAGAGCATCGGGCGCAACTCGATTGTTCGCAAGATGCAGGTTATGAAGCTGCGCGGCCAGGAGTCCGTGCCCGGCCTGCACACGTTCCGTATCACCGACCGCGGCCTGCAAACTTACCCGCGCACCTTCGGCCTCGAAAATAATAAGTCGGACCACGTCAAGGGCGAGCGGCGTCTTTCCACCGGCGTTGGCGAACTCGACGCCCTCATGGGTGGCGGCATTCCGGAAGGCGATAGCGTTCTCGTGGCCGGGCCTTCCGGAGCGGGCAAAACCGTGCTCGGCATTCAGTTCATCGCCGAGGGACTTCAGCGCGGCGAGCCGGGCATTGTCGCCATGTTCGAAGAGCTTCCCAACGAGTTCATGCTACGGGCCGCCTCGTTCGGCTTCGACCTCGATAAGAACCTCAAGGATGGCTCACTTAAGCTCATTTACTTGCGGCCGCTGGACCTCTCGGTGGACGAGACGGTGCATGAAATTGTCAGCGCGGTCAAAGAGATCGGCTGCAAGCGCCTGGTGATCGATTCGCTGGTCGGCTTCGAGATGGCGTTGGCCCCCGACTTCCGCACGGATTTTCGCGAATCACTTTACCGGATGATCGGCGCGCTGACGCGCCTCGGCGTGACCATCATCAGCACCGTCGAGGTCGAGGAAAACTTCACCTCGATGGGCCTGTCGAACTTCACCATCTCGTTCCTGGCCGACGACATCGTGCGCCTGCGTTACGCCTCGATCAACGGGCAACTGCGTAAACTGATGATGGTGGTGAAAATGCGCCGCAGCAAGCACTCGATCGACATGTGCGCCTACGAGGTCACTTCCAAGGGCCTGGAGATCGGCGAGCCGATGCGCGGCTACCGCGCCCTGACCAGCGGCATCCCCGGCCCGTGGTCGGAAGATTCGGGGCGGAGTATTCCCGATTTGCAAACAGTTGGGGTCGGGTCTTCCAAGAAGCCCAAGCGCCGGCCGAGCGGGAGAAAAAAGCGATGACGGACGCGGATGGTGATCCGAGGAAGAGTACCATGTCCAAAACCGACGCCGTGACTTTCACATGAAGATGGTGAGATGGATACCGTTTATATTGAAACGTCGATCGTGAGCCATGCGACGGCCCGCCCAAGCACCGACCCGGCGGTCTCCGTGCTGCAGAATCAAGCGAAACTATGGTGGACGAACGAGCGTCCGAAATACAGGCTGGTCACGTCACAATTCGTGCTCGATGAGGCGTGCCTCGGTGACCCTGAGGCTGCTGCGCGTCGCCTGGAAATGCTCGCTGATATCCCGGTGTTGCTCCCTGAGGCAAGAGTCGAAGAGATTGCCAACGAACTTGTTTTGCGATCGCTGATGCCCGAAACCGCGAAATTGGACGCCTTGCACGTGGCCTCCGCAGCCGTTGCTGGGGTAGAATATCTGTTGACGCAGAATTGTCGTCACATTGCTAACGCTCACATTCTGCCGCGCGTGTACGATCTGCTTAAAGAGTTCGGTTTGTCCCGAATGCTGATCTGCACGCCCGGGGAATTTCTTGGAGATCCCAACGATGAATTGTAATCCAATACTAGAAGACCTTTACGCGGCCCGCGAAAAGTTGCTTCGCGACGCCGGTGGTGACATTCACCAATATGTTCAGGAGGCTCGCAAGCGCGCGCTGGCGTCTGGACGGCAACTTGCTGTGTCCGGCAACGGTTACAATCCTGATACGAGCACAGAAACGCAGGATCTCATCCGTATTTGCGATGCGCTGCCCGAAGCCAAGCGTGCCGAGGTGGCGAATTTTGCGCGATTCCTGCTCGCTCAGCAGAGTGATGAGCGATGGGAGCAGATCATCGCTTCGCCGAAATCGAGGCCGAAACTGGATGCGTTTTTGAAGGACTCGGCACGGGAGGCGGCGGAGCACAGCGAACGCGGAAGGAGAAACAAATGACTACCACCGGCCCGCCGTTGACGCTTGAACGGCAATTGCGCGAGATGAACGAGGCGCTCTTGGTCTCGTCGGTACTCCAGCACGAACTGGCCGATGACGCCGAGAAGGCCGATGCGCTTGTGCGGGAAAGTGAAGAACGCTATCGCGCCCTGTTCAATTCGGCGCCCATGGCCGTGTTCGTTTGCGACCGCAACGCGGTGATTCAGCAGTACAACGCCCGCGCCGAGGAACTTTGGGGCCGAACTCCTGCACTGGGGATGGAAAAACACTGCGGTTCCACCAAGCTCTGGCTGCCGGATGGAACGCTGCTGCCGCACACAAAGAGTCCGATCGTGGACGTGCTGCGCACCGGCATCCCGATCCACAATGTTGAAGTTTTCATCGAGCGCCCGGACGGTTCGCGATTGCCTGTGCTGGTGAACTTCTCCGCGTTCAAAGATACCGGCGGCGAAATCATCGGCGCGGTGACGTCGTTCATCGATATCAGCGAGCGTAAGCAAGTCGAGGAAGCGTTGCGGAACAGCGAGGAGCGCTTCCGCCACCTGGCCGACAACATCCCACAACTGGCGTGGATCGCCGATGCCGGGACCGAGGGTCAAGTCCATTGGTTCAATCAAAATTGGTACGAGTACACGGGCACAACGCTGGCACAGATGAATGGCCAGGGCTGGCATTCGGTGCATCATCCCGAACACGCCGAGCGCGTGATTCGGAAATTCGCGCACCACGTTCAAGAAGGCCTGGACTGGGAAGACACCTTTCCGTTGCGCGGCAAGAACGGCCAGTACCGGTGGTTCCTGTCGCGCATGAAGGTCATCCGCGACGAATCCGGGACGGTCGTGCGCATCTTCGGCACCAATACGGATGTCACCGATCAGCGGAAAATGGCCGACGAGTTGCGGCAGAACGCCGCCGACATGTCCGAGGCCGACCGCCGCAAGAACGAGTTTTTGGCCATGCTCAGCCACGAACTGCGCAATCCGCTGGCACCCATCGCCAACGCCTTGCAAATGCTCCGGCTTCAGAAAGGCACGGAAAGCCCGATTGAAACGCAATCCCGCGCCATTATCGAGCGCCAGGTGGCGCAGCTCAAACACCTTGTCGATGACTTGCTGGAGATCTCCCGCGTTTCCACCGGCCGGATTCAACTTCATCTCGAACGGATCAACTTGGCCGGCATCGCGGAACGGGCGGTGGAGACGGCGCGCCCGATCATCGCGCAACGGCGGCATGAGCTAACGGTGGCGCTGCCGCCGGAACCGATTTGGTTGTACGCCGACGCCGCCCGGCTGGAACAGGTGCTGGTGAACCTTCTGACGAACGCCGCCAAATACACCGAAGACGGCGGACGCATCTGGCTGACGGTTGAACAGAACGGCGAGTCAGCAGTGACGCGTGTCAAGGATACCGGCGTCGGCATTGCGCCCGAGCTTCTGCCGCACATCTTCGACCTGTTCACGCAAGCGGAACGGTCGCTGGATCGTTCGCAAGGCGGGCTGGGCATCGGCCTGTGCCTGGTGCAACGCCTGACCGAACTGCACGGCGGCACGGTCGAGGCCAACAGCATCTTGGGCCAAGGCAGCGAGTTCGTCGTGCGCCTGCCACTGTTGAAGGCTGAAGGCGGAAGGATGAAGGATGAAGGAAGCGAAGGCCTCAATAATTCACCCGTTAGCCCTCATCCTTCATCCTTGAAGGTTCTGGTCGTGGATGACAACGTGGATTCGGCCGAGAGTCTGGCGATGCTGCTGAAAGTGTTCAAGCATGACGTTCGCACCGCTCACGATGGTCAAGCCGGACTCAAAGCGGCCCTTGAAGACCGGCCCGACGTGGTGCTTCTCGACATCGGCTTGCCGGGCCTCAACGGTTTTGAGGTCGCAAAGCACATCCGCCACCTGCTGGCCGACACAAACATGGTGTTGGTGGCCATGACCGGATATGGACAGGAATCCGACCGGCAGCGTTCTCAAGAAGCGGGGTTCGATCACCATCTGGTCAAACCCACCGATTTCGCCAAAGTGTTGGAAATTCTGGCGACGGTGGCGAAATTGCCGGAGTGATGAGCGGCACCGATTTCATCCCGGAGGGATGACAGCCATTAGCCCCGGGTCGCGCTTCGCGCACCCGGGGTT
>JANLTL010000223.1:0-2472 GCA_031362905.1 Burkholderiales bacterium
GCGGTGCGCACGCCCACCGTGGCCGAGTTGTATCAGGGCGGCGGTACCGGCGCCGTGGTGCTCAGCAGTGACGCCGGCCTCAAGCCGGAACAAGCGCATTCGCTCGATATCAGCGCCGAGCATGACCTCGGCAATGGCTCCTTGCGCGCCACCTACTTTCAGGAGCACCTGACCGATGCGCTGTATTCGCAGACCAATGTGCTGGTCACGCCCAACGTGACGAGCACACAAAACGTCGACAAGATTCGCACGCGCGGGTTGGAACTGGCCTACAAGGCGCAGGACGTGGGCGTGGAGCTGGGACTGCGCGGCCTCGATGTGCTGGGCAGTGTCACTTACGCGGACTCGATGATTCTTGCCAATACGAAAAACCCCGACAGCATCGGCAAGCAGCCGCCGCGCATCCCCGACTGGCGCGCCACGGTATCCGCCACCTGGCGCCAGACCGAGATGCTGTCCTACACTGCCTCAGCGCGCTACAGCGGGCGCATGTACAACAACCTCGACAACTCGGACACCAACGGCAACACCTACACCGGGTCGAGCCGTTTCTTCGTGATGGACGCGCGCATGCTCTGGCGCATCGACAAGCAATGGAGGGCGGCACTGGGCGTGGACAACCTCACCAATGCCACCTACTGGGCATTCCACCCGTATCCGCAGCGCACCTGGGTAGCGGAATTGCGGTTCGCTCTCTGAAGCGCACCCAGTCCCTCTACAATCGTCACCAAACTTTTGGTCAAACTCTCAACCGGAAAATTGACATGAAATGCCACCTGCCAGTCATCCTCATCATCGCCGCGTGCAGTGCATCCGCGCTAGCGCAGGTCACAGTCAAGGAGCCCTGGGTGCGCGCTACCGTCGCCAGGCAAACCGCGACCGGGGCCTTCATGCAGATTACTGCCGCGACTGATGCGAAACTGGTTGATGTCAGGTCATCTGCTGCCGGCATCGTCGAGATTCACGAAATGAAGCTGGAAAACAACGTGATGAAAATGCGGGCAGTGGACGATGTCGCCCTGCCCGCTGGCAAGATGGTCGAACTCAAACCGGGCGGCTATCACGTCATGCTGATGGATCTGAAAGCGCAGGTGAAAACCGGCGATACGATTCCGCTCACATTGGTGTTTGAAGGCAAGGACAAAAAGCGCGAAACGGTCGAGTTGAAGGTGCCGGTCAGATCGCTGACTAGTGCGCCCAGCAAGAGCGGAGCGCAGCATGAAGGGCACAAGCACTGAGCGGGTGCGTTTGCTACCGTCGGAGGGTGGCGCACCGGAAGCGCGAGTCGCGCTCGCTATAATTCCTGATTGTCCGTCGTGCGCTTTTTCTGCGCCTCGCCATGCTCACCGCCGTCAAGCAAGACATTGTCATCGCCCTGAGAGCCGCTCTCACCAAGGCTCTTGGCGATACTGCGCCGGGCGCCGCAGTGAGTGCGGCGATTGTGCTGGAGCGTCCCAAGCAGGCGGCGCATGGCGATCTGGCTTGCAACATTGCGATGCAGTTGGCCAAGCCCCTGAAGCAGAATCCACGTGCGCTGGCCGAGGCCATCATCGCGGCCCTGCAGTCCGATGCTGCCGCCGCGTCAAGCATTGCTTCAGCGGAAATTGCCGGGCCGGGTTTCATCAACCTGCGTGTCGCACCCGCCGCCAAGCGGCGTGTGATTGGCGAAATATTTGCGCAAGGTGAGGCGTTTGGCCGCGCTGCTGTGGTGCGCGGTGCGGCCGGCAAACTGCTGGTGGAGTTTGTCTCGGCCAACCCGACCGGGCCGCTGCATGTGGGGCACGGCCGTCAGGCTGCGCTGGGCGATGCGCTATGCAATGTGTTTGAGACGCAGGGCTACGCGGTGACGCGCGAGTTTTATTACAACGATGCTGGCGTGCAGATTGCCAATCTTGCCGTGTCGGTTCAGGCACGCGCGCGCGGCTTCAAACCCGGTGACGCGGCGTGGCCGGAGCAAGCCTATAACGGCGAATACATCGCCGACATTGCGCAGGATTTCCTGGCGAAAAAATCGGTCAAGGCGGCAGACATCGAGGTGGTGGCGTCGGGGGATCACAACGATCTCGATTCGATCCGCCGCTTCGCCGTGGCCTACCTGCGCAACGAACAGGACATTGACCTCAAATTGTTTGGCGTGCAGTTCGATCACTACTTTCTGGAGTCCTCGCTGTATCAGGATGGCAAAGTTGACGCTGCGGTCAGCGCGCTCAAGGCGGCCGGCAAGACCTTTGAAGAGGGCGGCGCGCTGTGGTTGAAGACCACCAGCTACGGCGATGACAAAGACCGCGTGATGAAGAAATCCGACGGCACCTACACTTACTTCGTGCCCGACGTGGCCTACCACCTGGCCAAGTGGCAGCGCGGTTTTGCCAAGGCAGTCAACGTGCAGGGGTCAGACCACCACGGCACCATCGCGCGCGTGCGGGCCGGCCTGCGGGCGGTGAGTGCGCATGCCGGCATGGACATGCCGGC
>JANLTL010000231.1:0-33391 GCA_031362905.1 Burkholderiales bacterium
GGAGAAGATTGCCAGGGGCAACGCGCGGCCATCGGCGGCGGCGCTACGCGGCAAGCGGCGTGCCTATTTTGAGGATGGCGGTTGGACGCAAGCCGCGGTGGTCCAGCGTGATGCCCTGCTGGCAGGCAATCGCATCAGCGGGCCGGCGTTGATCGAGGAGCATGCCACCACCACCGTTCTGCAACCCGGTGACAGCCTGGTGGTTGAACCCTATGGCAACCTCGACATCAGCATCGGGAGGAAATGAACATGTCGCGCAAGACCAATCCCGCCACAACGTCTGGTATCAACATGAAACACCCTGCCGCAAGAAAGCCCGCCCCGCGCAAGTCTGCAGCGAAACCGGTGGCACGGCGGGCCGGGGTCGACCCGGTTGCCGTTGAGCTGGTGCGCAACAGCCTCACGGCAGCCACCGAAGAAATGAAGTCGGTGCTGATGCGCACCTCGTACAACATGATCATTTACGAGGCGCTCGATTTCACCGTCGGCCTGTTTGATCGCGATGGCCAGACGCTGTCGATTGGCCTGGGGCTGCCGATGTTCATTCGCGGCATGAGCGACGTGGTCAAGGCCAAGATCGCGCGCTGGGGACACGCCGACATCCATCCCGGCGACGTTCTGTTGACCAACGATGCCTACACCACCGGCGCGCACCTGAACCACCTGACGTTTTCGATCCCGGTGTTCCACCAGGGGCGCATCGTGGCGTTCTCGACCTGCATGGCGCACTGGCAGGATATCGGCGGCATCCTCAACGGCCTGACCACCGACATCTGGTCCGAAGGCCTGCAGATTCCGCTGGTGAAGTACCACGTGCGTGGCAGGCTCAATCGGGAAATGCGCGACCTGATCCTGATGAACGTGCGCCGCCCGGACCGGGCGGCCGGTGATCTGGAGGCGCAGTTGTCGGCCTGCCGGGTCGGCGTCAAGCACATGGAAGAGATGCTGGCGCGTCATGGCGTCGAGACGGTGCAGGGCAGCATTGCCGCCATCATGGATCACAGCGAGGCCGAAGCACGCGCCATGGTGCGCGCGATTCCCGACGGCGTCTACAGCGCCGAATCGTGGATGGACGACGACGCCATCGACATCGACCAGCCGGTGCCGATCCGCGTCAAGGTCACCGTCAAGGGCGATGAAATGACCGTCGATCTGTCCGGCATGAGCCCACAGGTCAAGGGCTTCTTCAACTCGGGGGCCGGCGTGGCGTGCGCGCAGGTTGCCTTCAAGTGCCTGACCCTGCCACGTGACAACCCGATTAACGACGGCAGCTTTCGCCCGCTCAAGGTGATCGTCCCGCCCGGCACGGTGGTCAGTGCCAAACACCCCGCACCGATGCGCGTGTGGATGACCTACCCGATGACGGTGGTCGACACCATCTTCAAGGCGCTTAGCCCCGCGATTCCCGACCGGGTGATCGCCGGCCACCATGCGGATCTGGTGATCGCCAATGTCAACGGCATTCACCCGAAAGACGGACGCCTGTGGATTTATTTGGGCGGCCTGATCGGCGGCGGCTGGGGTGCCAAGCACGATGAAGACGGCGTCAACGTGACGGTGTGCATGAACGATGGCGATACCCACAACGGCCCCTCCGAGCAGGTCGAAAACAAGTTTCCGCTGTTGGTCAAGCACTATCGATTGCGCCAGGATTCCGGCGGCGCCGGGCAATTTCGTGGCGGCCTCGGGGCCGAGTGCGAAGTGGTGTCGCTCGCCAAGGTCAACTACCAGACGCGCGTGGATCGCGTGGTCCATCCGCCGTGGGGGCTGGCCGGCGGCAAGAGTGCGATGGGCAATCGCATCGGCATGCGCAAGAAGGATGGCACCGAGGAGCTGTTTCCGGGCGGCAAGGTCAACATGCGGCTCGACAGCGGTGAGGCCTATACGCTGCGTTCGGGCGGTGGTGGCGGATTCGGCGATCCGAAAGAGCGGGCGCGTGCGGCGGTGCTGCGTGATCTACGCCTGGGCTATGTTTCCCTCAAGGCCGCGCGAGCCGACTATGGCGTGGTGCTGACAGCGGCAGAGAAACAGGAGGTGGGCCATGGTAGTGGTAAGTGAAGCACCTGTCCGTGCGCGAGCGCGGTCAGGCGGGGCGCGCGCCCATGCGCCATCGGCCAGTGCGGCACTGGCAGTGCAGGCCTTGCAACTGCTCGGGCGCTGGCAACGTGTCTCCAGCGGCCACATCGCGCTTGCCACCGGGTGTGCCTGCGGCTACGGTGCCGGAGTGGATCTGCGCGAGATCGACGAACTGATTCTCGACTTCCTGCACAATCGCTTCATAAACGTTCCTGCGCTAACGGCCTTCGTGCAACAGCATGCGTTTGCCGCACGAGGGGGCGCGCAACGGCAAGGCAATCTTGCGCTGCTGCTGCGCGCGCTAGCTGGGCATCCTGCGTCGTTGCCGCCGCATCACATCCATCAACTGCTGCTGGCCCTGGAAGGCAGCATTACTTCGATTGAGGAGCAACACTGATGAAACACGCATTGAAACGCCGCCTGGCACTGGCGCTTGGCATGCTCTTGCTCGCGGGCGCGGGCAGCAGCACCTTGGCGCAGTCTTATCCGAATCGCCCGGTGCGGATCATCGTGCCTTATCCGGCCGGCGGCACGGTTGACGCCGTGGCGCGCGTGGTGGCACAACGCCTCACCGAACAGATGGGCCAGTCCTTCATTGTGGAAAATCGGGCGGGGGCCAATGGGGTCATCGGCAGCGATGCCGTGGCCAAGGCAGCGCCCGATGGCTACACCCTGCTGGTGCAGGCGTCCACCTTTGTCACCAATCCCATCTTGCTCAAGAACTTGCCGTACGACATGATGCGCGACTTCACGCCCATCTCGAACATCGGCTCGGTACCGCTGATCGTGACGGCGCATCCTGGCGTTGCCGCAAATGATCTGCGGGAGTTCATCGCGCAGGTGCAGGCCTCCCCGACGCGCTATACCTTTGCGGCGCCGCCAACCGGATCCGCCGGACATCTGGCCGAAGAAGCGATCAAGAGCGGCGCGAAACTAGGCATCCAGCTCATTCCCTACAAGGGTACGGCCCCGGCGCTGGCCGATGTATTGGGCGGGCACGTAAGTGCGCTGATCGATGCCCTGCCTTCTTCTTATCCGCAGGTCAAAGGGGGCAAACTGAAGGCGTTGGCCGTTACCAGCCCCAAGCGCATTTCTTTCCTGCCGAATGTGCCAACAGTCGCCGAATCAGGCCTGCCCGGGTTCGACATGGTGTCGTGGTACGGCCTGTGGGGCCCTGCCAACCTGCCCAAGGACCTGGCCACCCGGCTTTCCGCAGAAGTCGCCAAGGCGGTGCGCTCTCAACTCGCCACCGAGCGTCTGGGCGAGCAGGGGTTTGATGCGGTCGGCTCACGGCCGGAAGAGTTTTCAGCATTCCTGGAGCAGGAGTTGGTCAAGTACACCCGGATTGTGCGGCAGGCAAACATCAAGGTGGATTGAGCCCGAGCACCAATGGTTTCAGGCCATCGGTCTGAAACCATTGGTGGGAGCGGCTTTCCTTTATTTCTCCTTCAGCCGGTCGCGACACCATTTACCCCCGGCTTCACGGCCGCGGAAGCGGGCAGGCCCCGGGCCACCCACACGCCGACCACATTGACGCCCATCGCAATCATCATCGCGGTGGCGTAACCTTGGGTGCGGTCAAACAGCCAGCCGGCCAGCACCGGCAGACTCAGCGCCGCGACACACCAGGCGATGTACATGCGGCTGGCGATGTAGCCAAACAAGTTACGGTGCCAATAGCGCGAAATGGCGCCGGCCGTCAAACCGGAGACGAAGCCGTAGCCCATGCCGATCATCGTCAGGCCCGCCACCGACACCAGCGGGCCCGGCCAGAGCAGCAGCAGCACCGCGCCGGTGAGTGACCACAGGTGCGCGCAGCACGCGACGTGCGGCACGGCGAAGCGGTCGATCAGCGCGCCGCCGCCGGTACGTGCAGCGGCAATCGCGCCGGTGATGAAGGTGGTTGCGCCCAGCGCGAGCGCCGACTGGCCGCCGTAGGCCTGCACGATGCCGGCGGCCTGGCTGAGCACCGTGAGCCCGGCCGCCGCAGCGAGAAAGAACACGACGAACAGGCGCAGAAAGATCGGCCGGTCGGTGATGCCGCCTGCGGCGCTCGGCGCGCCGGGGTCGTGCAGGCGCACGCCGGTAGCATGCAGCATGAAGGCCGAGATCGCGCCGGCCAATATGATGGTTACTGCGAGGCCACCCAGGGTGGCGCGCAGCCCAAAGCCGGCAATGGCCCAGCCGAACACCGGGGCCCCGAGCATCGCACCGAGGGGATAGAGCGCCACCAGGTAGCCGTTGACCAGGCCGCTGGTCGATTCGGAAGTCTGATTGACCGCTTGCTGCACGAGGACGAAGCAGATGCCGCCTCCCACGCCGTAGATCAGTCCGTAGCCGATCAGGAGTTGCATAAACCCGGTGGCCGTGGCCATGATGACCAGGCCGGTGGCGCTGGCGAGGCACGAGGCCAGTACCAGCAGCGCCGGCGCCAGGCTGCGGTACAGGCGCGGCGCGATCAGCATGCCGAGCGTGAGCGTGATGGTGGCCGCCCCGAATACGATCGACATCTGCACGCGCGACACGCCGAGCAGCGTTTCCATCGGCTTCAAAAAAACGCTGAATGCGTAGATGGTGCCAAACGGCAGGTTGAGGATGGTGGCGGCAGTCAGGGTCAGTGCCAGCCGTTGCTTGTTCGTCATCATGGGCTGGCGCACTATACTGGGTGTTGCTGCGCTGCGGATTGCGCCGCTACTTGATTGGCGCTAACCTCGGATTGGCGCTAACCTCGATTGGTGCCGGGCTCGTTTGCATGCCCTGCGGGCATGAATGATCCGTGTGTGCCGACGCGACGGAGGTATGTCATGGCAGCGAATGACGTGTTCCGCAAGACTGCCAAGGGCACGGCCGAGATCGCCGCGCGCTCGATCAAGCTGGCACCGATGACGCGCATGGCAATGGTGATGGTCGATGGCGTCAAACCCTTTGCGGAACTGTGCGCCAAGCTCGGAGGTGAAGCTCCCGCGCAGGCGGCCATCACGGAATTGCTTGGCCACGGCCTGGTGGAATTGCATGCGGCCGACGGTGCATCGTCTGCCCATGCGGCGGCGCCAAGTGCGATCGCCCCCGCCCCTGCGCCGGCCATGCCGTTCGACGAATTGCGGCGCTGGGCCACGCGTGCGGCTTCGCAGGCGATGGGGCCGATGGGTGACGACTACTGCCTGCGCATCGAACGCGCCAAGACCGCTGCCGAACTTGACGCCGCGGTGGAGCGCGCACGCAATGGGGTCGATGCCATTACCAACAGCCGCGCCAAGTCTGCTGCGTACTGGGACGAATACGTCAAAAATCGCGGCGGGTGAAGTCCGCTTGCGCCAGCAGGCGCGCCTCGATGATGCGCACCATCAAGCCGGACACGATGATGATGGCGCTGGTCGCGAGCAACAGATAGAGCATGTTGTTCCAGGCCGGCACGCTGCCGGCCACGGAGCCCACCACCGCCGTCACCAGCAGGGGGCTGACGAACTGGCCCATGTTGGAGCCCTGGTTGATCATGCCCTGCACCGTGCCGACCTGCGCCGGGCCGGCGGCGTGAATCTGCACCGCCGACATCACCGAGCCTGGCAGCACGCCGACCCCGAACGAGAACGCGACACAGGCGAGATAGCGCCAGGTATCGGACAGCGCCGGCGAAAATATCAGCGCAGCGGTGATGGCAGTGACGATGCCGGCGACGCAGACATTGGTGCCGCGCGCAACGCCGCGCTGCATCAGCATGCCGCCCAGCAGATTGCCGGGGATATTGACCGCGACCATCAGTGCAGTGAGGAGCGACGCGGTCAGCAGCGGCGTCTGGCGCTCGCCCACCATGAAGGTTGGCAACCACACCATGATGGCGTAGAAGTTGAACGCATAGCAGCCGAAGGCGAGCGAAATCCACCACGGCCCGGCTTTGGTCAGCGGTGCGGCGCTGGCGCGCCAGGAAGCGGCCGCACTCGCGCCGGCGGGTGAAGCGACTCCCGAACTGCCGATCGAAGCGGCGCCTGAGGCCGCAACCCCGGCGGCCGCATCGTAGTCACGCCGCCGCACCCACAGCAAGGCGATGGCGGCGAGTGCAAACAGCGCCGTGCTTGCCCACAGCGCGCGCCAACCATACGCCGCGATCAGCAAGGGCGCGAGCAACATGCCCAGCGTGGTGCCGGTGGGCATGTAGGCGCCCCAGAAACTGAACACGCGCTTGCGGTCGGCATCGGCCGTGGCGAGCATCAAGAGGCCGGGCGCCGCGACCACAATGCAGAGAAAGCCCACGCCCTCGAGAAAGCGGCTGGCCAGCAGCAGCGTGGCACCGGAGGCGTCGCCACCTGAGGCAAACACGCCTGCCACAGCGCCCAGCAGCATGGCCACGCAACCGGTGACGCACAGGCGCCAGGCGCCAGCACGCGCCGCGATCAGGCCCATAAAAATTGACGCGACCACGCCGAGCGTATTGAACATCGACACCATCCACGCCGATTGCCCGAGCGAAAGCTGGAACTCGGCACGCAGCACTGGGATGGCAGGCGGCAGCTTGCCGATGTAAATCGCTCCCATGACACCGAGGAGAAGCGCTGTGGCAGCGGCTTTCCAGTTGGTGTGCTTCAAGAGGCGCTCCCGCCAACGGTTTGCGCGGAGCGGCGTTTCAGTTCTTGCTGCAACTGCTGGTGCGCACTGCTGACCATGGGGCGGCACCGCGGCGCGGTGCAATCAGGAAAGACGGGCGATTATGCGGCATGACCCGCCGAACGACGCGAATTCACAACGCAGGCAGCGCGGGCACCGCCGCGCGTCGCGATGTGGCGGTGCCCGCGTGGCGATCAGTTCAGGGTGCGGATTTCAAAAACCGATACTGCGGCGCTTGGCATGTGCGTCGCGAATGTCTTCGACCGTCACCGCACTGCGCCCGGCCAGTTTGGCGCTGCCGAAGGCCTGGCCGAGCAGACGCCGCATTTCGCGCGGGCCGTTGGCGGCGAGCTTGTCCTGCACCTTCGTATCGAGCTCGACCGGAAACTGCGCGCCCCATTCGTGGCCGTCGCGGATTTCCTTGTAGATCGAGCGCGCGATGCGACAGGCCGCGTCGTGATCGGGCGCTTCGATGTGATACACGTTCATGCGGTTGAGCAGCGGCTCGGGGATACGCGCTTCGTCATTCGCGGTCGCCATCCACACCACGTCGGAGGCGTCGATCGGCAGTTCGATGAATTCGTCAATGAATTCGGCAGCAGTGTCGTGCTCGAGCAGGCTGTAGAGCGCGCCAAGCGGATCGTAGGCGCCATCACTGGAGGCCTTGTCGATTTCGTCGACCACCATCACCGGATTGGCGTATTCGCCGTGCAGGAACTGTTCGAACACCTTGCCCGGCTTGGCGTTTTTCCATTGCGATGACGCGCCGCCGATGATCCAGCCGGCGGTGAGCGAGCTCATCGAGATGAATCCGAAACCGGTACCGAGCAGTTTGGAGACGCGTTTGGCGAAGTGGGTCTTGCCGATGCCAGGGTCACCGAGCAGCAGCATCGGCGTCAGCTCGAGACGGTCGCGGCTGTCGACGCACAGCGCGAGCTGGCGCTTGATGTCGTCGAGCACTTCGCCGAAGTTGGGCAGGTCTTCGTAGAGGTCGTCCATCTCGGGCAGACCCGAGGGCTTGACCGCGAAGCGCTCGCCGCCGGCGCGCAGCATCTTTTGATAGGTGTCGCGCAGGGCTTCGTTCTGACTCGAGACCTCGCCGAGGGCGCGATCAACCTTCCTGATGTCGTAGACCTGTTTCATGCCCGCAATCGGAATGTTGACCGATTTGTAGGGAACCGGAAGTGCGATTTCGCTCATGCCGGCCTCACCTTTCTGTGTGTATGACTGCATGCTGCGCAGGATCATCGACAAGTTATTTAACTCCTCCACGCCAATCCGGTTGACGGGAGAAGATAGACAAATGTCCTTCAATACGCAAACCAGCAGTCGCGTGCGTTGGCTGCCAATGCCGTCCCGCCATGGATGGAACCGGTGCGGCCTGCATCCGAATCGTGGAAGGTGCGCGCGCGTGGTGCGTGCGCGGCACCACGCGCCGGTCACCTGAACGCCATGAAGGTGCCACTGGAGTGCCGTGGAACCGTCATGGAGGCGCGTGGGATAATTACTGCATGAATTCACACCTAGCGCGGCACCGGCCCGCAAACCCTTGGTGGACAAGGTGCGCAGCCGTATGCCTGCTTGCATTCGCGGTCCATCCGCTGACGGCGCCGGGGCAACAGCCAGCGGCTGAAGCAGAGGCGCCCTTGCCGACCGGCCTGCCCGCCGCAGTGGTCAATGCGGTGCGCGCGGCCAAGCTGCCGGCTTCCTCGATCGGCTTTTTTGTGCAGGACGTGACCGCAACCAAGCCGGCGCTGGTGCTCAATCCGGACAAGCCGATGAACCCGGCTTCGGTGATGAAGCTGGTGACGACCTACTCGGCGCTGGAATTGCTCGGCCCGAGCCACGTGTGGAAGACCAGCTTCTACGCCACCGGCATCTTGCGCGGCGAGGTGCTCGAGGGTGACCTCATCATCAAGGGGAGCGGCGACCCCAAGCTCGCGCAGGAGCAATTGTGGCTGGCACTCAAGGCGGTGCGGGCGCGTGGCGTGCGCGAGATTCGCGGCAACATCGTGCTTGACCGCGCCGCGTTTGACGCCAGCGCTTACGAGGCGTCAAAGTTTGATGGTGACCCGCTGCGCGCCTACAACGCGGGGCCGGACGCACTGCTGATCAACTTCAAGGCCTTCGCACTGACCTTCACACCCGATGAAGGCGCCGGCACCGTTGCCGTCAGCGCCGAACCACGCGGGCTTCCGGTACGCTCAAGCGTCACACTTGGCCGCGGCGCCTGCGCCGAGTTCCGCGCCTATCCGGTCAAGGCCAAGGTGGATGCCGGCGGCATTGCGCTCACCGGCAGCTACTCGGCCGCGTGCGGCGTGAAGACCTGGTGGCTGCATCCGTTTGAGCTGACCCATGCACAATACGCGGCGGCGGTGATCCGCCAGCTCTGGGGCGAGGTCGGCGGCGAGTTGAAGGGCGAAGTGCGCGATGGCGGCGTGCCGCAGGGCGCGCGCCTGCTCTATGAGGCCGACTCGCAAAGCCTGGCCGAGATCACGCGCGACATCAACAAGTTTTCCAACAACGTGATGGCGCGCCAATTGTTTCTCACCATCAGTGCCGAGACCCTGAAGATCGCTGCCAGCGCCGAGCGTTCGGCGCGTGCCATCAAGACCTGGCTGGCCGAAAAGAAAATCGGCGGTGATGAACTGGTGATGGAGAACGGCTCGGGCCTGTCACGGATCGAGCGCATCTCGTCCGGCGCGCTCGGGCGCATGCTGGTGGCGGCGTATCGCAGCCCGGTGATGCCGGAGTTCATCTCGTCGATGCCGCTGGTTGCCTATGACGGCACCATGCGGCGGCGCCTGAAGACGCGCGACATTGCCGGCCAGGCCCACATCAAGACCGGCTCGCTCAACGATGTCCGCTCGATCGGCGGCTACGTGCTGTCGGCCTCGGGGCGGCGCTATGCCGTGGTGTTCATGGTCAACCACGGCAACGCCGGCGCTTCGCAGGCAGCGCAGGATGCGCTCTTGCAATGGGTATACGCCGAAGGTTGAGCCAAGCTGCAGCGCGTCGCCCGACCGCGGACGGCGGCGAGCAGGTGCCGCGAACCCGCTTCCAGAGCGGCTTTCAGCGGCGTGCCTTCTTTTTTTCTGCTTGCTGCGCATGACGACACGCCGCATTGCCCATCTCGACATGGATGCGTTTTACGCGTCCGTCGAACTGCTGCGCCGGCCGGATCTGGTCGGACAGCCGGTCGCTATCGGCGGCCGTGGAGACCCAACCCGGCGCGGTGTGGTGACCACCGCGACCTATGCCGCGCGCGCCTTCGGCATTCACTCCGGCATGGCGCTGAAGATTGCGGTCGAACGATGTCCGCACTGCGTGTTTCTCCCTGTCGATTTCGATGAATACCGCAAGTACTCGCGCCTGTTCAAAGCCGCGATTGCCGAAGTAGCGCCGGTGATTGAAGATCGGGGCATCGACGAGGTCTACATCGATCTCACCAATGAAGCCGGTGAATCACGCGTGCTGGCGCAGCGCATCAAGGACAGTGTGCAAGGTGCCACCGGCCTGACTTGCTCGATCGCAGTGGCGCCCAACAAGTTGCTCGCGAAAATTGGCTCGGAGCTGGACAAGCCCGATGGGCTGACCATTCTGGAAGCGGGTGATCTTGAATCGCGCATTTGGCCGCTGCCGGCCAAGCGCATCAATGGCGTCGGCCCCAAGGCCAGCGAAAAACTCGCGCAACTGAACATTCGCAGCATCGGTGATCTTGCGCGGGAAACGCCGGCATTTCTGATGCGCCATTTCGGCAAGAACTACGGCGCATGGCTGCACGCGTGTGCGCATGGCCGTGACGAGCGACCGGTGGTGACGCACTCGGAACCAAAGTCGCGCTCGCGCGAGACCACGTTCCAGCACGACACGCGCGAGTGGAACGAAATTGCCGGTGTGCTGGTGCAACTGTGCAAGCAGTTGAGCGAAGACCTGCAACGGCGCGGCTACCAAAGCCGCACCATCGGGGTGAAACTGCGTTACAACAATTTTCAGATCGTCACGCGCGACAATACGCTGGAAACGGCGACCTTCGGCGCCATGGCGATACGCAAGGCGGCGTTTGAGGCGCTCGCGCGCGTGGCGCCGAACCGGATGCTGACGCGACCGATTCGCCTCATCGGTGTCCGTGCAGGCTCACTGCTGCCCGCGGGAGAGCAAGACTCGGGCGCCACGCCCACGGCGCGTGGCGGGTCTTTACCGTTGTTCTAACCGCATCCCGGGGTTGGCCCGAGCTCAATCGACTCTCACCGACTGGCGAGGTCAAACTCGCACAGACGATCCGCTCTTCATCAGTTCAATCCCCTTGAGGCTGATGGCAGTTCCGAGGCGATTGACCGTCACCACGCCGAGGGCGGCTAGTCTCGCAGCAGTTCGCAGCTTGCATTGCGTTGGTTGTGCTCGCATCTCCGCTTGCGTTTCCATTTGCGTCTCCGCTGCCGCGGACAGTGGTGGCCGCATCAGGCATACTCGCCACTGATGAATGCGCCCATTGATGCCCAGGCAGTCGTCACCGCCACCCGTGATTGGGTGGAAAAAGCGGTGATCGGCCTGAACCTTTGCCCCTTCGCCAAGGCGGTGCAGGTCAAGGGTCAAATTCGCTATGTGGTGAGTGCGGCTGTGGACGAAGATTCCTTGCTGCGCGACCTCAGCACTGAACTCGAATGGCTACGTGACGCCGACCCGGCCCAAACCGACACTACGCTGTTGATCCATCCGCAGGTGCTTGGTGACTTTCTCGACTACAACAGCTTTCTTGAGGTGGCCGATGCGGCGATAGAGGCGCTGGATCTGGAGGGCGTGTTGCAAGTGGCGAGCTTTCATCCAGACTATCAGTTCGCAGACACGATGCCGGACGACATTGAAAATTTCACCAACCGCTCGCCCTATCCGACCCTGCATTTGCTGCGTGAAGCCAGTGTTGAGCGCGCCGTCGCGGCGTTTCCGGAAGCCGCTGACATTTTTGAGACCAATATGCAAACACTGGACCAGCTGGGAATTGCCGGCTGGCGGGCGCTGGGGCTGCCAGTGCGGGCAAAATAGAAGCTGCACACTGCTTCCTCATGCCTCATTCATCCAACGGAGAACACCATGCATCGCTTCCAGACCCTCGTTGTGTGCGGCCTTGCGGCCGTCGCTGCGCTCGCAGCCAGCGTCGCGCAGGCACAGGACTTTCCGTCCAAACCGATTCGCCTGATTGTCCCTTTTGCCACTGGCGGCGTGACCGATACCTCGGCACGCGTGCTGTCGGACAAGCTGTCGCGCCTGCTCGGACAGCAGGTGATCGTGGAGAACCGGCCCGGCGGGTCGGGCAACCCGGGCACGCAATACGTTGCGCAGTCGGCGCCCGATGGCTACACCCTGCTGCTCGCGTTCGACGGCACCATGGTGATCAATCCCTTCGTGTTTCCAAAGATTCCGTTTGATACGGTGAAAGATTTTCAGCCGGTTACCAAGCTCGGTGATGCGGCTTTGGTACTGGTAGCGCATCCTTCACTTGCGGTGAAGAATTTTTCAGAGTTGATGGCGTATTCCAAAGCCAACCCGGGCAAGCTGTCGTTCGGCCATTCGGGCACCGGGGGCACCACGCATGTCGCCGGTGAATTGCTCAAACAGCGTACCGGCCTTGACATGACGCATATTCCCTACAAGAGCGGCGGGCAGGCAGTGGTCGATGCGATCGGCGGTCAGGTGCCACTCGCCTACTCGGCGGTGGCCGGCGCGCAGGCGCACATCAAGTCGGGCAAGCTGGTACCGATTGGCGTGTCGTCGCTCAAGCGCATTGGCTCGTTGCCTGACGTTTTGACCTTCAGCGAACAGGGCGTCGCCGGCTTTGAAGCGGTCTCGTGGGTGGGCATTCTGGCCCCGGCTAAAACACCCAAGCCGGTGATGGACCGGTTGCACCGGGATATCACGGCCGCTCTCAGGGAAAGCGATTTGCGGGAGCGCTTTGCCACACTCGGCATTGACCCGGTAGGCAATACGCCGGAGCAGTTTGCTGAGCAGATCAAGAATGATCTGGCGCGCTGGAGCAAGGTGGTGGAGCAGGCGAAGATTCGGGTCGATTGAGCCACATCGCCGATGCGCTACCCCTTGTTCAAATTTCTTCGACCGCAAACAAACGGCGATGCTCACGCATCGCGTAGCGGTCGGTCATGCCGGAGATGTAATCAGCCACCGCGCGCGCGCGGTCGGCTTCGGCCTTGGCTTGATACTGCGGCGGCATCAGGCGCGCGTCAGAAATGAATGCCTCAAACAACTCACGCACAATGCGCCGCCCTTTGGTGCTCATGCGCTGAACGCGGTAGTGCTGATACAAAGCGTCGCGCAAGAAGCGCTTCAGGGTGAGCGACGCAGCTTCCACCTCCGTACTGAACGTGATCATCGCCGGTTGACGGCGCACGTCATCCACCGAGGCCGGTTGTGCCGCATCAATCTTCGCCTGGCTCGCTTTGACGAGATCCAGCACCAGGGTATTGATCATGCGGCGTACGGTCTCGTTGATGCGGCGGCGCTCGGAGGCCTGAGGGTACAGACGATCCGCGATTTCCCAATGGCGCCGGAACAATGGCACGTCGAGCAACTGCGCTGGCGTGATGAGTTCACTCCGCAACCCATCGTCGACATCATGGTTGTTGTAGGCAATCTCGTCAGCGAAATTGGCCAGCTGCGCTTCCAATGAGGGCTGGGTGTTGTTCAGGAAGCGCTGACCCACATCACCGAGCTTGGCCGCGACATCGGCGCCGCAGTGCTTGAGGATCCCTTCACGGGTTTCGAACGTGAGATTGAGTCCGTCGAAGGCGCCATAGCGCTCTTCGAGCACATCGACTACGCGCAGGGATTGCAGATTGTGCTCGAACCCGCCAAAGGCGCGCATGCACTCGTTTAGCGCGTCCTGCCCGGCGTGGCCGAATGGCGTATGGCCGAGGTCGTGCGCGAGCGAAATGGCTTCGACCAACTCCTCGTTCAAGCGCAGTTGGCGTGCGATGGAGCGGGCCAGTTGAGCAACTTCGATGGAGTGCGTAAGGCGGGTACGGAACAGGTCACCTTCGTGATTGACAAAGACTTGTGTCTTGTACTCGAGACGGCGGAAGGCGTTGGCGTGCACGATACGGTCGCGGTCGCGGCCGAATTCGGAGCGGCCAGCGGCAGCTTCTTCCGGGACCCGGCGTCCGCGCGAGGTGGCGGCGTTCGCGGCGTAGACTGCAAGGCCGGGTTCGCTCATGCTGGCGCCGGTTCGCTGTGCGCTTCGAGCACCGGCAGCACTTGTGCGTCCGGTACTGCAGCGATGAAAGCCTCGCCAAGTGATTTGAGCAACACATAGCGGATCGCGCCGGCATCGGCCTTTTTGTCCACGCGCATGAGATCGAGATAGCGTGCGCTGCCAAGGTTGGGAAGATTCACCGGCAGACCGGCACGCTGGATCAGGGTTTTGACGCGACCTGCGTCCGTGCGGCTGATGTGTCCGAGTGTGGCGGACAGTGCGGCCGCGACTACCATGCCGGCTGCGACGGCCTCGCCGTGCAGCCAAGCACCGTAGCCCATCCCCGCCTCAACGGCATGACCAAAGGTGTGCCCCAGATTGAGCCAGGCGCGGATGCCGCTCTCGCGCTCATCCTGGGCGACAATTTCCGCCTTGATCTCACATGAGCGCCGAATGGCATGTGTCAGTGCCGCGGGATCGCGCGCTGTGAGCAGGTCGAGGCTGTCTTCAAGCCAGGCAAGAAATGCAGCATCGTGGATGAAGCCATACTTGATGACCTCAGCAAGGCCAGAACGAAATTCGCGCTCCGGCAATGTGGCGATCGTAGCCGTATCGATCACCACTTGCAGCGGTTGGTAAAACGCGCCGATCATGTTCTTGCCCAGCGGGTGATTGATGGCGGTCTTGCCGCCAACGGATGAATCGACCTGCGCGAGCAAGGTGGTCGGCACCTGGACGAACGGGATGCCGCGTTGATAGGTTGCAGCGGCAAAACCGGTCATGTCCCCAATCACGCCGCCGCCGAGAGCCACCAGGGTGGTCTTGCGATCACAGCGGGCGGCAAGCAAGGCGTCGTAAATCAGGTTTAGCGTTTGCCAATTTTTATGCGCTTCGCCGTCTGGCAGTACGATCGGCAGCACGTGCTTGCCCGCTTGCGTGAGCACCTGCGTGAGCCGCTCCAGATAGAGTGGGGCGATGCGGTCACTGGTCACGACGGCTGCCGTACGACTGGTCACAGTCGCCCAACTCGAGTCGTCATCGAGCAGACCTGCGCCGATCAGGATCGGGTAAGACCGCTCACCTAGGCTGACGCGCAGTTCGCTTCGTGGTGCGTAGCGGGCGGATTGGTTTGTGTGATCCATGTGTCTCGCAATTGTTGCTCGATCCGGCCTGCCAGCAGGCGTGGGCTCTGGCGGCCAGTATCGACCACCAGGTGGGCTGTTTCTCGATAGAGCGGGTCGCGCGCACCATAGAGTTCGGTCAAACGTGCAAGCGGATCAGCGGCGCGCAGCAAAGGCCGGTTTTGGTCGTGGCGCGTGCGCTGCCACAAATCGGCCGGTTGGGCGTGCAGGTAAATGACTACGCCGCAAGCGCGCAAAGTGGTGCGGCTTGCCGAATCGAGGACCGCCCCGCCACCAGTAGCGATGACCAGCTCGTTGCGGCATGCCAATTCAGCAATCACCTTGGCTTCGCGTGCGCGAAATCCTGGCTCACCTTCAATCTCAAAAATGACCGGCACTTTGACACCGGTTAGTGCCTCGATTTCGTGGTCTGAATCAACGAACGTCCGGCCAAACGATTTGGCCAGCAAGCGGCCAATCGTGGTCTTGCCGGCTCCCATCAGGCCCACCAGAACGAGATTGTTCATCACAGAATTTTATCAGTGCAACTCGAATCAATTTGCGCAAGTCTGCGCGCGCGGAAAAAAAAACCGGGCTGTCAGCCCGGTTGAATCGCGCGTTCGTGTTCAACGCACACTGAGACGGTCGCTCACGACACGCGGGGTAATAAACACGAGCAGTTCGGTTTTGTCATTGGTGCGGGCACTGTTGCGGAACAGGTTGCCAAACACGGGCAGGTCTCCGAAGAACGGCACTTTAGTCAGCGTATCGCGCTCATTCTGCGTATAAATTCCGCCGATAACCACGGTCCCGCCGTTGTCGACCAGCACCTGTGTTTTCACGTTCTTGGTATCAATCGCAAACCCGGCGGTCGTTACCTGACCCACGGAATCCTTGTTGACCTGCACATCCATGATCACGTTGCCTTCAGGGGTGATTTGTGGCTTCACCCGCAAACTGAGATTGGCTTTGCGGAAAGTTACCGAGGTCGCACCGCTACTGGTGGCAGTCTGGTACGGCAATTCGGTACCCTGCTCAATCGTGGCTTCAATCTGATCCGCAGTGAGAACTCTTGGACTGGAGATAATTTTGCCTTTTCCATCCGCTTCCAGAGCGGTCAACTCCAGGTTGATGAATTTCGTTAGCGATCGGTTCGCCAGCGTCACAGCCACCGTACCAGCGTTGATGCCGTTCAAACCGTTGGCGGCGCCACTAAAACTGAGAGTGTCAGCAATGGTTGGAGTGCCCGTCACCTGCGTACCCGCACCCACTGCCTGGGTGACCGCATTAAGGTTACCGCCGACGAATGCCTGCGTGCCACTAACAGAGAGAGGGTTTCCCCCAAAACTGAGGACGTCACCGGAGCGCTGATTGAACCCTAGACGCGCGCCAAGGTTCTTGCTGAAGGTATCAGAAGCCTCCACAATGCGTGCTTCAATCAAGACCTGACGCACCGGAATGTCCACCTTGGTGATCAACTTGCGTACTTCCTCAAGACGGGTCGGGGTGTCCTGCACGAACAATTGGTTGGTGCGGGCATCAACAGTCGCCGCGCCACGTTTGGAGAGCACCGAATTTCCAGGTGCAACCAACAGAGTCCGGACATCAGTTGCCTTTTGGTAATTGAGTTGAAATGACTCTGTGCGCGTAGGCTCAAGATCGGTGATCTGGGAACGTTGTTCCAGATCAAGTTTCTCCTTGGTGGCCAGTTCGTCGCGCGGGGCAATCCACACCACATTGCCATTCTTGCGCATATCAAGGCCGCGAGTTTGAAGAATGATGTCCAGGGCCTGGTCCCAAGGCACATCCTTCAGACGCAACGTCAGGTTGCCGCCAACGGTGTCACTGGTAATGATATTGAGGTTGGTGAAGTCCGCAATAACTTGCAATACCGCACGCACTTCGATATTTTGAAAATTGAGTGAGAGCTTTTCGCCGGTGTAACCACCACGCGACCCCTGTACGAGGCGATTTGGATCTTCCTTGACCGGTTTGACTTCGATCACGAACTGCGTATCGGTCTGGTAAGCGTTGTGCTCCCATAGGCCTTTGGGTTCAATCACCAAGCGGACGTTCTCGCCTTGAACAAAGGTGTTGATGGTCTGAACCGGTGTCGCGAAATCGGCCACGTCCAGACGGCGACGCAGATTTTCGGGAAGCGCCGATTTTTGAAAGTCCACCACCAGGGTCTGCCCCTGCTGACGAATGTCAACCCCGGTATTGCTTTGCCCCAGTTCAACAATGATGCGGCCCGAACCATCGGGCGTGCGGCGAAAATCAATGTCGCGCAGCGATGAGCGCGAATCACCAGGGCGGGCCTCGGCGAATGAGGACGCCGCTGAAGGCGAAGCGCCGGTACCAGCTGAGGCTGTCAGCGTTACCAGCACCGATTTGCCTTCCACCTTGGTCTCAAAAGCCCCCGCTGCCTTGAGGTTGAGCACCATACGCGAGCGGTCACCAACTTGTACCACGTTGATACTGCGCAGGTCACCCTGCCCTACCTCCTGGCTATTGCGTCCAAGCGCATTCACAGTGTTGGGGAAATCCAAAGCGACCCTGGGGGGGCTGGCCACTGCAAAGCCGGCTGGCGCCGCCGCAGGTGCTTCCTTCAGGTTGATTTTCAGAACAACGGAACCGCCCTGTTGGGTCACATTGAGTGATTCGATCGCGTTCTGCGCCCATGCCGTACTCGCGGTGAACGCCAACGCCAAGGCACAACAATGCGCCACACTGAGAATTCGTCCCTGATTCATTTTCTTACCTCCTGGAGTTGCAGAGTGCTGACGCGTTCGATCCAATCCCCGCCGCCATCCTGCACGAGCTCTTTTAACGTGATTTCAGTCTCAGTAATGCCGGTGACGATGCCAAAGTTCTGCCCCATATAGTTGCCGACCTTCACACGATGCAAGTTCGTCTCAGCCTTCACAATCCCGAAAAAGGCCGTCTTCTGCTTCATCATGCCTACCATCAAGAGGTTTTCAAGCGGGAACGCTTCCAATACCTCTTTCGGACGATCGAAGTCAGGCTTGAGGCCAGTACCAGCGGTCGCGCCCTTCTTGCTCTCGGCAACCAACGCAATTTTCACGCTATTGAACGGATCGACCGCCTTGTCTGACTCATACTTGAAAGCGGCAAACTTTTTGGGCTCCTCGATCTTGCTGACTTGGCCCTTCATGTTCTTGGTTTCGTCGTTCATCCATTTCTTGATGTCGGCATGTTCACTGCCGCCGCATGCGGCTAGACCCGCCGCCAATAAGACGATTGCCAGCGGTTTCATCATTTCTTCGCTCCTCCCTTGGCAGCCGGTGCTTTTGCCTTGCGTTGCGATGCAACCTCTTCACCATCGAGATAGCGAAAGGTCTTGGCGGTTGTATCCATCGCAAGCGGCGCACCCGCCGCACCCTGCGTGATTGACATGTCGTTCAAGGTTACGATGCGTGAGAGCTGGGCGATATCACTCGCGAATGCCCCCAGATCATGGTAACTGCCGGTAACGCGCACAGAGATGGGAAGCTCTGCGTAGTATTCCTTGACGCTGACACTTCCCGGACGGAACAGTTCGAACTGCAGGCCGCGCCCCAGACCGGATTGATTGATGTCTGTCAGCAGTGCATCCATCTCGGCTTTGCTGGGAAGCTGCTTTTCCAGCGAGGCGACGTACTGGCCTACCTGGACCAGTTGTTTCTTCAATTCAGGCAGGTTTACCGCCTGCTTTTTCTTGTCAACGAACTCTTTCTTGAGCGTGTTTTCAGTCGCCTGCGCCTTTGCAAGCTCCTCATTGAGCCCGTCCCAATAAGCGTACCAGCCGGCAGCCACCACGGCAATCAGCAACAGCACCATCGCCAATAATTTCGGCAATGCCGGTGCGTTGCCAATGTCTTTCCAATTGACGTTCTTGAATTGATCAGCGAGATTCATGGAATCACCTTAAGCCTTGGGGGCAGCGGGCTTTGCCGCAGGTACCGGCGACGCGTCGGCTTCGGGCGCCTTGGGCCGCTTGATCGACACGTTCATGGTAAAGCTGTTGAGACGGCGGTTTGCGACTGCCGCAGCACGAATTTCCACCAACTCGGGGCTACCCAGCCAAGCGGAGTTGTTGCCCAAATTGCGTACGTAATCGGCCACCTTGGCTTGATTGGCCGCGACGCCGACGAGGGTAACGCGACCGCCCGCTTGCCTGATCGAACTGAGGTATATACCTTCGGGCGTGTTCTTGACCAATTCGTCCAGAACATGCACAGGCAGGTTGCGGTCACCCTGCAAATCCTCAACTGCTTTTTGGCGCGCCTTCAACCCTTCAATTTCATCGCGCAGCTTGGCAATTTCCTTGATGTCGTTTTCGAGCTTGTCGTTTTCCTTTTTGATGAAGGCATTCGACTCGTTCTGGACAGATATCTGCCCTTGAATCACGCCACCCACGGCAAACACGATACCGGCCCCAATGGCAGCAACGATGGCGCACAGGATGCCGAACTGGCGCCGGCGCGCCTGTCTCTTAAGCTCCCGGTGAGGGAGCAGATTGATGCGAATCATGCGTCGAACCTCCTCATCGCCAGACCGCACGCAACCAGCATGGCCGGGGCGTCTACCGCCAGCTGCTTTGGTTTCACTCGCGCGGACAATTGCATGTTTGCAAAGGGGTTGGCAACGATGGTATTGACCTGAGTCCGTGTTGCCACAATCTCATCAAGGCCAGGAATGACCGCGCAGCCACCAGCCAATACGATATGATCGACTTGATTGAATGAAGTCGATGTAAAGAAAAACTGCATCGCCCGTGTTACTTCCTGCGCGAGATTTTCCATGAAAGGCTGCAGCACATCAGCGTCGTAGTTGTCGGGCAGGCCGCCGCTGCGCTTCGCAGTTTCCGCCTCTTCAGCAGTCATGCCGAAGACCCGCTGAATGTCCTGCGTAAGATTGTTGCCGCCAAACGCCTGTTCGCGGTTGTACACCGACTGATTGTTGCGCAACACCGTCACGTTCATCAGATTGGCACCTACATCCACGAGTGCGATCGATTGGTCGACGCCATTTCCTGGCAACTGCTTCTCTATCATCTCAAACGCAATCTGGGTCGCGAATGACTCGATGTCGACGACCGTCGCCTTGAGCCCGGCGGCCTCGGCTACCGCAACGCGGTCTTCCACTTTTTCCTTGCGCGAGGCAGCAATCAGCACCTCAACTTCCTCGGAACTAGAAGGAGCGGGACCAACCACCTGAAAGTCAAGATTGACTTCGTCGAGCGCAAAGGGAATGTACTGATTGGCCTCAGCCTCAACCTGCACTTCGAGCTCTTCATCACGCAGGCCTGCGGGCACAACGATTTTCTTGGTGATCACCGCGGCGGCAGGAAGCGCAAGCGCAACGTTCTTGGTGCGCGTCGCCAGCTTCTTCCAGGCCCGCTTGACCGATTCGGCTACCGCTTCAAGATTGGTGATGTTGCCATCCAAAACAGCATCCTTGGGAAGCGGCTCGATGGCGTAACGCTCCACGCGATAAGTCTTTTTGCCTGCGTCCGCAAGTTCGACCAGTTTCACCGAAGATGAACTGATATCGAGACCGAGCAGCGGCTGGGCCTTGGGGTTAAATATGTCAAGAGCCAAAGTTGTATCCCCCTAAATCAGTCTCTTCACTACGCACCGGCACCCCGCAAACTCCCGCCGGGACGCTTGATATTGCGTTGACGCCACCCCAACCTACTAGATATGGTGTTGTCGGTCTCGCTGCCTCTCGCCTTGTATTCATAAATTCCTTTTGTGACAAGATATTAGAGGCAATGTCTACAATTTACATTAAATACTAACGGGCTAATTAGTGCAAGCAAAGATTTTAGACGCTTTATGACAGCGTTGCGGGAATGCAACACGAATTTGAAAGCAAGAAGCGGCTTGCCTGCGGCCGAAACAAGGTCGAAGCACTCGATTCGGATGGACTTGCCGACGCCCCAACCGGACATGGATACCGCCCCGAGACGGATAGATTTCGGCCTGATTCCTGCCAGAGTCGCCCTATATAATGTAATGAAGTCATCCCCTTCATGTGCGGCACCATTGCCGTGACTCAAGCTCCCGGCCACACCGCGTCCTGGCGCACCCTTCCAGGACGCAGGGGGTTCAAAACCCTTCGCGTTCGCCCATCATGCAGCTTTCTCCCTCGGCTCGTTGGATCACGGCAGGCATTGGCGTTTTGCTGGCCCCCCTCGCCGTTGGTTTGTTAGTACTTGCTTTCGCTGTAGCGTGGGCATATCCAAGCCTGCCTTCGATAGAAGCGCTGACCGACTATCAGCCGAAAATTCCCCTGCGCGTATACAGTGCCGACAACTACCTGATCGGCGAGTTTGGCGAAGAGCGCCGCAATCTCGTGACATTTGCCGAAGTCCCTGCAGTAATGAAGCAGGCAATCCTGGCCGCCGAAGACGACCGCTTCTACCAGCACGGCGGCGTTGACACCATTGGCGTATTGCGCGCAGCGCTTTCCAACATTACCAGTCCTGGCCGCCCGCAGGGTGCGTCCACCATCACCATGCAGGTGGCGCGCAACTTTTTCATTTCCAGCGAAAAAACCTATACCCGCAAGTTTTACGAAGCACTGCTCGCCTTTCGCATTGAGGCCACGCTGACCAAAGACAAGATCTTCGAGATCTACATCAATCAGATCTTCCTGGGCCAGCGCTCATACGGCTTCGCGTCGGCCGCACAAATCTATTTCGGCAAAGAGTTGAAAGCCATCTCGGCGGCCGAGGCGGCCATGCTGGCGGGCTTGCCCAAGGCGCCATCGCTGTTCAACCCGGTGGTTAACCCCAAGCGCGCCCGCACGCGCCAACATTACATTCTTGACCGCATGCTGTCACTCGGCTACCTCACGGCCGACCAGCACGCCGCAGCCATCAAGGAAGTGCTGGTGGTCAAGCGCGAGGTGAATGATTTTCCACTCAAAGCTGACTACGTCGCCGAAATGGCTCGTCAGTTGGTGTTCGAGCGCTTTGCCGAGGAAACCTACACTCGCGGCCTGCGCGTCACCACCACCATCATGAAAGCAGATCAGGAGGCCGCACACAGCGCATTGCGCCGCGGTGTACTCGACTACGAGCGCCGCCACGGTTACCGCGGCCCCGAGGCCTTTGTCGATCTCAAAACGGGCAGCGAGGATGAGCTCGAAGATGCTATCGGTGACCACAATGACAGCGAGGACCTGCTGGCTGCCATCGTGCTCGACGCCTCACCCAGGCTCGTCAAAGCATGGCGCCGCACCGGCGAAGCGGTGCAGGTTTCAGGAGATGGGCTCAAGTTCGCCGCCAATGCGCTATCTGAAAAGGCACAGCCCAACCGCCGCATCCGCCGTGGCGCGGTGATCCGCATCCAGAAAGACGAAAAAGGCGCGTGGAGCATTCTGCAACTGCCGGAGGTCGAGTCGGCATTCGTCGCCATCAGTCCGCAGGACGGCGCGGTCAAGGCCTTGGTGGGCGGTTTCGATTTCGGCGTCAATAAGTTCAACCACGTCACCCAAGCCTGGCGTCAGCCTGGCTCCAGTTTCAAACCTTTTATTTACTCCGGGTCACTCGAAAAAGGGCTGACGCCCTCGACCGTGATCAACGATGCGCCGATCTTCATCGATCCTGCGACTACCGGCGGCCAATTGTGGGAGCCGAAAAACTTCGACGGCAAATACGACGGTCCAATGCGCATGCGTCAGGCACTTGCGCGCTCGAAGAATCTGGTGTCGATCCGCGTACTGCAGCAAATCACGCCGCAGTATGCGCAGGATTACATTACGCGCTTTGGTTTCGATGCCGACAAACATCCGGCTTATCTGACGATGGCTCTCGGTGCGGGGTCGGTGACACCGTGGCAAATGGTCGGCGCCTATGCGGTGTTTGCCAACGGCGGCTACCGCATCAACCCCCACCTCGTCACCCGCATCACGGACGACACCGGCAAGGTGCTCGCCGAAGCCAAACCGGCGCGGGCAGGGGACGAAGCCAACCGCGTCATTGATGCGCGCAATGCCTTCATCATGAGCAGCATGATGAACGACATCACCAAATATGGTACCGCTGCGCGCGCGGGTGCGCTGCTAAAGCGCGGCGATCTGGCCGGCAAGACCGGCACCACCAATGACCACATCGACGCCTGGTTTGCCGGGTATCAAGCGGCGCAGGTAGGCGTTGCGTGGATTGGTTTCGATCAACCCAAAAAACTCGGCGGTCAGGAAACCGGCGGTGTGGCGGCTTTGCCAATCTGGATCAACTATATGCAGCGGACGCTCAAAGGCGTGCCTGAAACCATGCCACCGGTACCCGAAGGCGTGATCAACGTCGGTGGCGAGTTCTATTATCGGGAGTACGCGCCTGGCGAAAACAGCGTGCAGTCCATCGGCCTGGAAGACAGCATACCCGAGGGCGGGCAAAAGGCCGACGAGGTGCGCAATCCGGGGTTCTGAGCGACGACTTGGTGGATCAGGCGTGGAGCGTGATGCTCTGCCCACTCTGCGCCGACGCCTGCGCAGACAGCACCGCAAAAAGCTCCGCGCCAGAACGGGTATCGATCCAGTGCCCTTCCTTTTCCGCGAAGTGGAAACCACCCGCTTTGGCGGCAATCCAGATCTGCTGCATCGGCGCCTGCAGGTTGACAATGATGTGTGTGCCGTTGTCAAACTCGAGCGCGAGCACACCATCCCCTTTGCGCTCGATATCGATGTCACAGTCACTCGCATCGACCGCTGCTTCAATGGCGTCGAGCACGGCGCCAGCGGTTCGCAGAAACAGGCTTTCATTCATAATTCGATTCTTCTTTGTGCATTGGAGTGGCTGTGTCTAATTCGAAGGCCGTGTGGTCAGGACTCGCCGCATGCTTGACGGTGCTGGCGCTGAGCGCCTGTGGCCAACGCGGCCCGCTCTATATTCCCGGCAAACCCGGCGATCCCTATTTTGATCGGCAAAATCGCGGTGCTTCCCCGGCACCGGGCACCGCACGCGATAGTATCAAGCCCGCCCCCTCGACCAGTCAGCCGACCGCCCCGCCCAGGCGCGAGGATGACGGCAACACTAATCGATAAGGGATTGCCTGCCTTGACTGGGGCAGCCTTCTTCACGACGCCACCTAACGCCACCATGAGCTTTGATTTTTTCGAGCGCCGCAACGGCGCCCTGCATGCCGAACAGGTGCCACTGGCGCGCGTCGCCGCCGAGTTTGGCACGCCGGTCTATGTGTACTCCAAAGCGGCTTTGACCCACGCGTGGAATGAGTTCACCGCCGGCCTGGCTGGCCGCGATGCCCTGGTGTGTTACGCGATGAAGGCGAACTCCAACCTTGCCGTGCTGGGCACCTTCGCGCGCCTCGGTGCCGGCTTCGACATCGTCTCCGGTGGAGAGCTGGCGCGCGTGATCGCGGCGGGTGGCGATCCGCGCAAGGTGATTTTCTCCGGCGTCGGCAAGCGCGAAGACGAAATCGCCTTTGCCCTGGAGCAAGAGATTCATTGCTTCAACATCGAGTCGGCCCCAGAACTGGAACGCGTCAATGCGGTCGCACAGCGCACTGGGCGCGTAGCGCCGATTTCGTTTCGCGTCAATCCCGACGTCAATGCGGGCACCCACCCTTACATCTCCACCGGCCTCAAGGAAAACAAGTTTGGCGTGGAAATTGGTGCGGCGCTTGCGCTCTACCGGCGCGCCGCCAGCCTGCCGGGCATCCGCATCGCCGGCGTCGATTGCCATATTGGCTCACAGCTCACCGATGTGAGCCCGCTGCTCGAGGCTCTCGAGAGGATGCTCGCACTGATCGATGCGCTGGAGCGCGACGGCATCACGATTCACCACCTCGATGTAGGTGGTGGCCTGGGAATCCGCTATCGCGACGAAACGCCGCCCGACCCGCGCGCCTACATGCGCGAGATCATCAAGCGCATCGGTACGCGCAAGCTCACGCTGATGTTCGAGCCGGGGCGCAATCTGGTGGGCAACGCCGGCGTATTGCTCACCCGCATCGAGCATCTGAAGATGGCTCCCGCAAAAAATTTCGCGGTGATCGACGCCGCCATGAATGATCTGCTGCGCCCGTCTCTTTACGGGGTGCATCACGACATCGTGCCAGTGCAAACCAGCGATGCAAGCACGCGCCGTTACGATGTGGTCGGCCCGGTTTGCGAGAGCGGTGACTTCCTCGGCAAGGAGCGCGATCTGGCAGTGCGCGAGGGTGATCTCGTGGCCGTCATGTCAGCCGGCGCATACGGCATGGTGATGTCATCGAACTACAACACCCGGCCACGTGCGGCCGAAGTGATGGTCGATGGCGACCAGGCACATCTGGTGCGGCGGCGCGAAACCGTTGCCGAGCTTTTCGCGGGCGAAAACGTGCTGCCCTGAAAGTGTTGGTGCAAGCGGCGGTTCGGTCGGATACTGCGTAACATCCGCTCCCAGAGCCGCTCTCAGGCTGATGGGCTTGCTGATTTTGAACACACAGTGGCGATAGCCTGTGCGCACGCTACTGCCGACGACCAGGCCCACTGGAAGTTGTAGCCCCCCAGCCAACCCGTCACATCCACCGCCTCGCCGATGAAATACAGGCCTGGTGCCCTGGATGATTCCATGGTCTGCGATGACAGCTCACGCGTATCGACGCCACCCACCGTCACTTCCGCCTTGCGAAATCCTTCGGTGCCGTTCGGCGTCAACTGCCATTGATTGATGCGCACACCGAGTTGTGCGAGCACACGATCAGGGCAGTCGGCCAGCAACACGCCGTCAACGCCGGAGACGGCCTCACTCAAGGTTTGCGCAAGACGGCGCGGCAGCCATTGGGTGAGCGTGGTCACCACATTGCCGCGTGCGCTGCTGCCCTCACTGCCCCTCCCGCGCGCGCCATGCTCGTTCTGACCACGCGGCCCGGCGCGGCCACCATGCCTCTTGGCTGCGATGAGTTGCGCGCTCACATCAACATCCGGCAACAGATCAATTTCCAGGACAGAACCCGGTTGCCAGAAAGTCGAACTCTGCAGGATTGCCGGACCGCTTAACCCCTTGTGGGTGAAGAGCAAGTCCTCGGTAAATGCTGCCGCGCCATACGGACCAGAGGTTTCGATCTTCACTTCGCTGGCCACACCGGCCAAATTCGCGAAAGGCTGCCAGGCATCGCCAGCGAAGGTCAGCGGCACCAGCGCCGGCCGCGGCTCAATGATCTTGTGGCCAAACTGACGCGCGACGCGATAGGCGAAATCGGTTGCGCCAATTTTTGGAATGGATAGCCCGCCGGTGGCGATCACCAGGCGCGCGGCGCTGATACTCCCCGCTTGGGCAGTGTCAATCAGATAGCGCGCGCTGTCGTAGCGCACGCCTTTTACTTCACAACCAGTACGCCACGTCACCTTGCCCTGGGCGCACTCTGTTTGCAACATCGCGATGATCTGCTCCGCCGACTCGTCACAAAACAGCTGCCCGCGATGCTTCTCGTGAAACGCGATGCGATGCTTGCGCACCAGCATGATGAAATCAGCAGCACTGTAGCGCGCCAGCGCCGAGCGGCAAAAATGCGGGTTGCGCGAAATGAAGTGCTGCGGGCCGGCATTGACGTTGGTGAAATTGCAACGCCCGCCGCCAGAGATGCGAATTTTCTCGCCAATTTTTGACGAATGATCGATCAACACCACGCGCAGGCCGCGCTGTCCCGCTTGGGCGGCACACATCATGCCGGCTGCGCCGGCTCCGATCACTGCCACATCGAATTGGGATGCCGGCTGCTGTTGCATCATGCCCTCCCTGGCGCGCCGGCGCAGCCTGTGGCACCGCTAACACCGAAATGACTGCCTCCCAAGCGCGCAGCCATCCCGATCTGCACTAAGCCCCCTCGAGGTGATAAGCGGTGATCCGATCGACTTCGTTCTTCGATCCCAGAATCACTCCCACACGCTGATGCAGTGCTTCGGGCTGGATATCGAGAATGCGCTGGCGCCCGTTGGTCGCAGCACCTCCAGCTTGCTCGACAATGAACGCCATCGGGTTGGCCTCGTACATCAAGCGCAGGCGGCCCTTGACGTATCTGGCGTCTTGCGGATACATGAACACGCCACCGCGCGTGAGGATACGAAAGCAATCGGCCACCATCGAGGCGATCCAGCGCATGTTGAAGTCGCGCACGCGCACGCCGGTCTTGCCGGCCAGACACTCATCCACATAGCGCTTGACCGGTGCATCCCAATGGCGCATGTTGCTCATGTTGATGGCAAATTCGCTGGTGTCTTCCGGAATTTTCAGTTGATCCTGAGTGAGCACGAAGCTGCCCATCTCGCGGTCGAGCGTGAATACCGCGACGCCGTGTCCATGCGTGAGCACCAGCAGCGTAGCCGGTCCATAGACCGCAAAGCCCGCAGCGACTTGTTTTGCGCCGGGTTGCAGGAACGCCAGATCATCGGGCTCGGTGACGCCATCCGGGCAGCGCAACACCGAGAAGATGGTGCCGATCGATACATTGACATCGATATTCGACGAGCCGTCGAGAGGGTCGAACAACAGTAAATACTCGCCCTTTGGGTAACGATTGGGGATCGGATGCACGCACTCCATTTCTTCCGACACCATGGCGGCCAGGTGGCCGCCCCATTCGTTGGCCTCCAGCAGAACGTCATTGGCGATGACGTCGAGCTTTTTTTGTGCCTCGCCCTGCACATTGCCACTGCCCGCTTCACCAAGCACATTGGCGAGCGCGCCCTTGGATACTGCGTTGCTGATGTTCTTGCAGGCGCGTGCCACCACTTCAATGAGCAGGCGCAGATCGGCGGGCAGCGTGCCGCCACCCGCATTGGCAGCGCTGGCCCCGGCAGCACCAGCCGCTGAATAGGCACGCTGTTGTTCAATCAGATAGCGGGAAAGGGAGACGCGGCGGGGCATGGAGAAGGTCGCTCGAGCGAGCGGGATATGCGCAACGCACGATTATCCCATTGCCGCACGCAAATGGAGGCGCAGGTAGAATGTATTCGCTTCCATCACGCCAGCCGCCATGAATCCCGACGACGTCGCGCAATACCTGCAACACAATCCGAAATTTTTCGACGATTACGCCGACATGCTGGCGCAGATTTTCGTGCCGCATCCGCATGGTGGGCGCGCCATTTCGCTGCCGGAAAAGCAAATGCTCACCCTGCGTGAGAAGAACCGCAAGCTCGATCATTCCATTGCAGGGTTGGTGGAAGCTGGCCATGCCAACGATGCACTCTCGACCAAATTGCATCGCGCCACACTAGCCTTGCTGCGTCTGCCCAAGGATGTACCGGACCGCCTGATCGAAACCTTGACCTATCACCTGCGCGAGGATTTCGCCGTGCCGCACACCGTGTTTCGGGTGTGGGGCACCCGCAGCGAGTTCGCCACCATCGAAGGCAGCCTTGGCGTGAGTGCGGCGATGCGTGACGCTGTTGCGAGCGCCACATCGCCGCTGCAACTGCCGTATTGCGGACCAGTCGCGCAATTCCGCCATGGGGATACCGTGCTTGGCAACGAAGTGGCCGGCTGGTTCGGCGATGCCGCGCCGCATGTCAAGTCACTCGCAGTCATGTCGCTGATTGCCGTGCACGCCGATGGCACCAGCGCCGGCGGTGTGCTTGCCCTGGGCAGCGAAGACGAGCAGCGTTTTTACGCCGCCATGGGCACCATGTATTTGGAGCGCCTCGCCGAGCTGCTGTCGGCGGCGCTGGCGCACATCTTTCCCTGAGGCACGACGCTTGTGTCCGACGCGGCCGTAACGCACATCGACGCGTTCGCCGCGTATCTAGCAGGCGAGCGCCAGTATTCCCCAGCCACCATCGTTGCGTACCGGCAGAGCCTGGACGAACTGCGCCGCATCATTGCGCCCAAACCGTTTGAGGTCATCGCACCGCAAGCGATTCGCATTGCCGTGGCACGCCTCGCCTCAATGGGCCGGCAGCCGCGCAGCATTGCACGTGCGCTCTCGGCGTGGCGCAGCTTTTACCGGTGGGGCGTGCGCCACCAGGGCTTCAACGCCAATCCAGCGGCGGGAATCCGCGCGCCAAAAGCCGCCAAGCCACTGCCCAAGGCCCTATCGGTCGATCACGCCGTCGCGCTGATGGAGCGCGGTGCGCTGGCGGATTCGCCTGACGCGGAAAGCGATGCCGCCGATCTGCGCGACGCCGCCATGTTTGAATTGTTCTATTCGTCGGGGCTGCGTCTCGCCGAGCTGATCGGCCTCGACGCCGTTCCGCAATCCGGCTCGGCCGGCTGGGTCGATGACGCCGCTGGCGAGGTCACCGTCACCGGCAAGGGACGCAAAACGCGCACCGTCCCAGTGGGAAAGAGCGCACTCAAAGCGCTGGCGCGCTGGCGTGCCGTGCGCTCAGAATTTCTGCATCGTGGCCGCCACGACGGCGCGAGTACCATCCAGTCGCGAACCGGCACGTCCGTTGATGGGCCAGACCAAGCCGCCCTGTTCCTCTCGCCACGCGGGTGCCGTGTCTCGCCGTCGCTGGTTTACGCACGCCTGAAACGCTGGACGCTCAAAGCCGGCGTGCCGGTGCACGTGCATCCGCATGTGCTGCGGCATTCTTTCGCCACCCACATGCTGCAATCGACGGGCGATCTACGCGCAGTACAGGAACTGCTCGGTCACGCCAACATTACCACCACGCAGGTGTACACACATCTCGATTTTCAGGCCCTCGCCAAGGTGTACGATGCCAGCCATCCGCGCGCGAAATTTGTTGCCACAAGCAGTGCACGCAATCGAGATGGTGACAGTCGCGCTGCCTTCGCCCATGACGACTTGAGCGGTGCGGAGCGCGCCGTTGGCAATCGCGACGACGACAGTGGCGGTGGAGGCAGCGGCGATTGACGCGCATCACGCTTAAACCCGGCAGGGAAAAATCGCTGCGGCGCCGTCATCCTTGGGTATTCTCCGGTGCAATCGCAAGTGTCGAAGGCAATCCGGAGAGCGGTTCGATGGTGCGCGTCACGGCGCAGGATGGACATTTTCTGGCGCATGCCGCATTCAGCCCGCAATCACAGATTCGCGCGCGTGTGTGGAGTTGGAGCGAGGGCGAGCCGGTTGATGCCGATTTCGTCGCGCGCACCATTCACGCCAGCGTGGCGCGCCGCGCCCAACCGGATGAACCGACCAGATTCGGGCCCGCGCAACGCCTGATTCACGGCGAGTCGGACGGACTGCCCGGTGTTGTCGCCGACCGTTACCACGATACCGTGGTGGTGCAATTGCTGAGCGCGGGTGCCGAGTATTGGCGCGATGCAATCACGGCAACGCTCGCTGCGCTGCCGGGCGTCACGCGGGTGTACGAGCGCTCTGACGCCGACGTGCGGGCACTCGAAGGTCTCGCGCCACGCACCGGTGTGTTGCACGGTGATGCGCCGCCAGCTTGCATTGCGATTCACGAAGCGGCCTCCAGCACCAAATACTGGGTGGATGTAGCCCAAGGCCACAAGACCGGCTTCTACCTCGATCAGGCGCTTAATCGAGCGCAGGTGGGCAAGCACGCTGCGGGACAGGACGTACTCAACTGCTTTTGCTACACGGGCGGCTTTTCGTTGGCGGCTTTGCAAGGTGGCGCGACGTCGGTGCTGTCGATCGACTCCTCTGGCCCGGCGCTTGTGCTCGCGCACGACAACGTCGCGCTCAACGGCCTCGACGCCACGCGCGCCGAATGGCGTGAAGCCGATGTGTTCAAGGAGTTGCGCGAGCTGCGCAATCAGGGCCGCACGTTTGACATGATCGTGCTTGACCCGCCCAAATTTGCACCCACGCCCGCCTCGGTCGAGCGCGCCGCGCGTGCCTACAAGGACATCAACCTGCTTGGCTTCAAGCTATTGCGTCCGGGCGGGCGGCTCTACACGTTTTCGTGTTCAGGCGGTGTATCTGCCGACTTGTTCCAGAAGATCGTCGCGGGTGCCGCGCTTGACGCCAGTGTCGATGCACGCATCGAAGCGCGCCTGGCCGCCGCACCCGATCATCCTGTGCTGCTTAGTTTTCCCGAAGGCGAATACCTGAAAGGCCTTGTGCTGCAACGGTCTTGATCACTATGCAGCCAGCCAGGCGCGCAATTGTCCTGGTCAGGTTTGGACAGATCAGGTGTACCACGGCGCACGACGACCGACGCATTTTTCTAGCATGTCCATCTCCCAGTCTTCATGGGAATTCTCGACTTTGGCGTCAACGATCCACCTACCATCGCGCGGCTCGTTGAGAACGAATTTCGGATTGTGGCGCGATGCGGCAACAAACTCCTTTTGTGACGGGTCTTTCAAACCGGTCAACTCAATCGCGCCATAGCAGGTGCAGAAAAAGGTGCCCTCACCGCGCGACTCCATGTAGCAGCCGGTGCCACGAATGCCCGCCGTGACGGTGCGAGTAGAGATGGTCACTTGCGCGCCCGTACGCTTGCCGAACACCGCGCCGACGGCGCCGGTGAGCATGCGCAAACCCGACACGATATAGTCGCCCATCGGTGATTTATCGATGCGCAACTCTGAGCGCTCGCGCAAAAAGAACGCATCGCTGCCGATCACGAACGCAACCTTGCCGTCCGACCCCGTCATCACCGTATCGCCAGCCTTGATGACTGCCCTGCTGTTGATGAGCTCGCCATTGACACGCACCGCTCCCTTGAGATCGTGAATACTGTCAGGCTGGCGCTGCGCCCAAATTGCCGGTGCGGCACCGCCAGCAGCCAGCCCCGTAGCACCCTGCAAGAAACGGCGCCGTGACACCAGAGCAGGTCCGATGCCGGCGGTGAGGATCGACTCAAGACGGTTCATGCGAGGACTCCTGTGAATACTGTGGCCAATGATACGTAGCCACTTTGGGTGCGGATGCAGCTTGCGCGGGCGAGCGGTTGCAGGATGAAGTTTCCGTTTGCGCTAGCTTGCACTGGCCTAACGATTCCCGCCGTAGGTGTTTTCCGCAATGCGCAGCGGCACGCTGCATTGCGGATTCTGGTATCCTCGCGCCCCTTCAAAAGCCCCGGCATTGTCCGCAGGAGCCCGCATGGTCAATCCCGTTCCCGCACCCACTTCAGGGCCTGTTCCAGCAGCGGCCCTGGTCCCGGTGACCATCCTCACCGGTTTTCTCGGTGCCGGCAAGACAACGTTGCTCAATCGCATCCTCAGTGAGCAGCACGGCCACAAGATTGCCGTGATCGAAAATGAATTTGGCGAAGAGGGGATCGACAACGACATCCTGTTGCGCGAAGCAGGGCAGGAACAGATCGTCGAGATGAACAATGGCTGCATCTGCTGCACCGTGCGCGGTGATCTGGTGCGCATCCTGGGTGATCTCCAGCGCAAGCGCGACGCCAAAACGCTATCGTTCGACCGCATCATCATCGAAACCACCGGCCTTGCCGATCCGGCGCCAGTCGCACAAACCTTCTTCATCGACGAAGCCATCGGCAACTACTATCTGCTCGATGCCATCGTGACGGTGGTCGATGCCAAGCACGCACAAAAGCAGCTTGACGACCACCACGAAGCCCAGGAACAGGTCGGGTTCGCCGACCGCATCCTGCTCTCGAAAACCGATCTCGTCAGCGAATCCGACCAGATCAAGCTCAAGGAGCGCCTGGTCAAGATGAATCCGCGTGCACCAATCAAGCCGGTGCACTTCGGCAATACGCCGATTGAAGACATTCTCGACATTCGTGGCTTCAACCTCAATTCCATTCTCGAGATCGAACCTGATTTTCTTGAAGACAACGGGCACGAGCACGATGATGCGGTGCAGTCGTTTATCTTCAAGACCGACAAGGCCTTCGATTCGGTCAAACTCGAAGAGTTTTTGTCGGCCATGATCCAGGTCTATGCACAGGACATGATGCGTTATAAAGGCGTCCTCAGCGTGGCGGGGCAAGACCGCCGCGTGGTATTTCAGGGTGTGCACATGATGATGGGCGGCGATCTCGCAAAACCCTGGGGCGCTGACGAAAAGAGAACGAGTAAAATGGTTTTCATCGGTCGCAACCTGCCTCAGGAAGTATTCACCAAGGGCCTGGAGCTGTGCACCGTCAGTTGAGTTCCGCACACAACTTTTTGGAAAATCACCACGTAATTAATCAAGACGCATAAGGCATAAGAGGCAAGCAATGGCAACCGCAGTCAAATCAAAAGCACCCGTCAAGATTCCGACCGAGTCGGAATTGCTGCGCATGCCGGTCAAGGACTACATGAATGATGTGCAGATGGCGTTCTTCAAAGCGCGCCTGAAGCTTCTCAAGCAGGAACTGCTCAATAACGCCGGCGAAACCTCCGAACATCTGCGTGAAACGCCCTCGGTGCCCGACCCTGCCGACCGCGCGACGATTGAAGAAGAGCACGCACTAGAGCTGCGTACGCGCGACCGCGAGCGCAAACTGATGAAGAAAATCGAACAGGCTCTTGCGCGCATTG